>JACDGE010000001.1 GCA_013815465.1 Alphaproteobacteria bacterium
CCTCTTCAGTCCAACCCTTATAAACCCTCATCCACTCCCCGTCAACTCCTTTCTATAAAAAAAATTCCACTCATTAACGAACCATTAGCACTTCATCACTTATCATAGCTCATCAGGAAATCATTTTATTCACCCCGCCCCATTCTCTTGCCTGCAAAGACTATGAGAATGGGGCCGTCCCCTTATCTTAACCGCCCCCCCCCCTTGAATTTTTCCCTCCGAATTCCTAAGTACTGAGTATCTCCCCCCTGGTGAGCATTTGTAACCCTTAGTGAATTTGTCACCCCGGGCCAGAAATTCAGGAGATCATTAGATCAAGAAAAGTCATTGCTATTTTCTGAAAAACAAGATTTTTTTAGTCAAATGATGACACACTAGGAAAAGATATGGACTCGAAAAAGGGGGTTTTTCTGTGCTTAATCGTTTCGTTTTTGGACTGTGCCTTATTGCCCTTGTGGCTTTTATATTTCAGGAAATGGGGAAGGCTCCTTCTGTCACCCCTTACTTTTTGGTCGGTGCACCCCATGCACACGAGAAGGCCCTGGATGGTAGAGGGGTGGCTGTTGCAGTCCTTGATGAGGGTTTTGATTCCTCCCACGCCTTTCTAAAAGATAAGTTTAGTTCCCTTCATCGTTACAATACGGCCCATAAGAACAGCCAAGATATTTCCGAAACACTGGTTTTTGAAAATGGGGCGTATACCTTTGAAAGCCATGGTACCCACGTTTCAGGCATTATCTTACATCTTGCCCCTGAAGCAGAGATTATCCCCATAAAAATTGAAGGCGCGGGGGGCGATCAGACCTTTGTAAAAGCCCTTCAGCACGCAGCCAACAGTCCCGCACACATTGTTAATATTTCTATGCGACTCAGTTATACGGGGAGAGAAATAAGCCCGAATGTTCGCACAGCTCTTTTTCAGCTCGCCCAGGTGGGAAAATTGATTGTGATCGCCGCAGGCAATGATAGCGCTGGCTTGACGGAGCATCCCTATACTGCAAGTTTGGTTGAGCTTTCTCACCATCCCCTGATGAAGGGACGTCTCCTCCTGGTGGGGGCCTCTTCCTACAAGAATGGGACAGAATCCCTTGCTGAATTTAGTAATTTTCCGGGTCAAAATGCTTTTGCAATGCCCCAAACTTATTTTATTACGGCTCCTGGCGACCAGATTAAATCCTCGGTTACGGGGGGGCTTTTTGCTGAAAAATCCGGGACATCTATGGCAGCCCCCATGGTTGTGGGAGCTGCTGCCCTGTTGAAACAAGCCTACCCCCATCTTTCATCAGAAAACATTGCCCAGCTTCTTTTAAAATCAGCAAGGAAGATTGCGCTGGATGGAAAGACGCTCCCGCACAGTCAATTTGGGGCAGGTATTCTGAATCTGAAAGGTGCTCTGGAGTTCAAGTAGCGAGTGGTCTTTTTTAAGAATTTTTAATATTTATATGAGATGATCTCTTTATAAAAAACCAAAGGATATGATCAATGAAAATGGTGGAGAATATATCGTAACTATAGAAAGTTTCAATTCAAATGGGTCGTCTGACCAGCCACAGGTTCGCTACAACGCAAGGGCGCTCCACTGTTGAGCCATAAAAAAATTGCTTGTTATGTCTAAAAAACGTATACTTATAATACCACTATGAGGCACAAAAAGGTATAAATGTCTGATTTTAGAATAATGCGCCGCAATATGGTAAAAGGTCAGATAGAGCCCGAAAATGTCACTCATCCCCTTCTTATCGAGGCCCTCTCCACCATTCCGCGAGAAAAGTTTGTGCCCCATCAGCTTGCACGAATTGCTTATATGGATGCAAATTTTCCCCTTGGTAAAGACCGATTTCTTTTAAGACCTGCAACTCTTGCGCGCCTTTTACAAGCTCTGGATCCCCGACCTTCTGATAAAATTCTTTATATTGCTAGCGGCACAGGTTATGGCCCCGCCCTCTTAAACGAAATGGTTTCTCATGTCATAGCTCTGGATTGTGAAGAAACATGGACGCAAGAGGCAGAACGGCTTGTGAATGAATTGGAGCTTTCATCCATAGAGGTGGTCTTTGGCCCCCTTTGTGAAGGATGGGAAACTGAGGCCCCTTATGATAAAATCCTGATTGAGGGATGCGTTGATTTTGTCCCCCTGAAACTTCTCTCTCAGTTAAGGGAAGATGGACAATTAATAACTATCAAATATCATAAAGGAAAAGCAAGCATCGCTATAAAAATTGATAAAAAACAAGGGGGTTTTACGGAGCAGTTTCTTTTTGATGCATTTGTGCCACGCCTTAAAGCCTTGTCTGCGCAAAAGGCATTTGTTTTTTAGTGAAAAAAAATATAAAAGATGTATGGTAAGATTCACTCTATGAAAAATTATATAAAATGAAGATGAAACAAACCAAAATTCTTAAATTTTTTACCGTTCTGATCTCAACTTCTTTTTTGTGTGCTCCCACTTTTGGAGATGCGCCGACCTGTAAAAAAGAAGCTCATGAAAAACCCTGTGATCCTTGTAAAAAAGAAGATCAAACTCCCGTGACATTGCAAGAAACGCTTGAGCGAACCTATATGCAAAACGCCACCCTGGATGCGGCTCGCGCGGGTTTAAGAGCGACAGACGAAAACGTTTCCATCGCTAATGCGGATTGGCGGCCTAGTCTTTCTGTGCAGGGAACCCAGTCATTTGCCCAGAACTACAATGCAAGCCCGACTTCTCGCCAACACACCAATTCTACGGGCTATGTGGCAAGAATTGATCAAAACATTTATAATGGCGGCGGCACGGACGCAAACATTGAAAAGCAAGAAAATCTTGTTTTTTCTGCAAAGGCAGGACTTTTTTCTACGGAACAAACGGTGCTTTTTAATGCGGTTCAAGCCCATGCAGATGTCATTGCAAACCAAGATATTGTGAAATTTCGGCAAGATAGTGTCTCTTTTTATAAAAAATTTCTAGAACAAGCTGAAGCGCGCTATGAAGTCGGAGCCATAGGGCGTACGGATGTGGAAGCTGCTCGCGCAGAATATGAAGGTGCAAAAGGAGATCTCAGCGTTGCCATCGGACAACTTGAAGGGGCAAAAGCAACCTATTACCAAATTGTTGCCAGCTCGCCCGAAAACTTGACCCAACCTAACATTTTGTTGGAATTACCGAGGACTTACGAAGAGGCTCTGGACGTGGCCTGTACTAACAATCCTAAAATTACGGAGGCTAGATTTGCTCTTGAGGCAGCCGAGTATAACGTGGATTTACAAATCTCAGAGCTTTTACCCGATCTGGGTATACAAGGCACAGTTGGCAACAATCGGACAACGGGAACAGGAAATGAAAGCCATCCAAAGCAAACTGCTTTAACCGCCTCAGCGACCCTGAATGTTCCCGTTTATTTGCAAGGGAAGCCCAGCGCTCAGATTCGCCAGGCCTATCAGCAAGTGGCCCAACAAAAGGTATCCTTGGTTCAAACCCAGCGGGAAGTCGAACAAGCGACCAAAACCGCATGGGAAAATCATATTGCCGCTCGTGAATCTTTAAAGCGATATATGGCGGCGGTTAAAGCAGGGGAATTAGCCGTTGAAGGGGCGACAGCTGAGGCAGATGTGGGGGCAAAAAGCGTGGTTGAGGTGCTCGTGATTCAAAGGGACTTGGTCCAAACACAGATTGACCTTGTAGGCGCCCAAGAAACTCTCGTCACCACTACTTATGCTGTTCTGCAGGCCATGGGAAGTTTGATGGCCAGCACCTTAAAACTCAATGTGAGATACTATGATCCTGATTGTTACTATAATGAGTACAAGGATGCTTGGATTCAGTTCTGGCAGAGTGAAGACTGGCGCTATGTAAGAAATGAGCCTTGTGGGCCTATTTGTCCCGGTCCCCGGTAGCTTAAAAAAATCCTCTTCTGATCCCTAAGATGGGAGAAAGTTAACCCTATTTTAACCAAAACCAGAAATAATGAGAAAAGAAGCTGAATCTTCCCATCTCGATAGCACGATTTTTGCTTCTTGCAATAGAAACAACAAAATTGAAAGAAGATCATCATGCTTGGAAAAAAAATATGGACCCTCGGGGCTTTGAGTATTTACGCTGTAATGGGAAGCAATCTATTTGCCGACAATTGGGCTCCCAAAGACAGGGATTGTATAATATCATGCATGAAAGAACACTACTGTGAAAAATGTATGAATCCCCTCTGTGACAATCCTATAAGTTGTTCAAAGAAAATCGATCATTGCATGCCAAAATATACTGCTTGTGTAGAATTTAAATGCCAGCTAAACCCTTCCTTGCTTGAAACGCTGAAAAGGCCGGCCTATTGGGCATGTGATTATATAGCTAGTGGTAACGGAATTGAACTCGAATTGTAGGCCCCTTCCGTTAGAAAAAGAATACCTCTAGCAAACTGTCTGGGAACGTGTCCTCTATATCTTTGTCACTCCCCTCATTTCTTATCGTGCTTAATTCGCTTTTAAACCCTGCAATATTTTTATCTTTCACCTCTTTTATATCAAACTCAAGTCATGCTACACTGTATTATGAGTTGTCCCAGTAGAGTGAGAAAATATGATAACAGACAAACCCCCTGCAGAAACATCTATGGATGAAATTTTAGCTTCCATCCGTAAGATTATTTCAGCGGATTCGCAAGATGGAATACATGTGGAGAGCCCTTCATTTTTCTCAACCCATGAACCTGAAGATATTCTCGATCTCACCGAGAGTCTCCCTGAGGAATCAGGAAAAATACAAGCCCCGATCATGCCTTCTGAGTTCCCTTTGAATGACCTTGGAGAGTGGTCTCCCCATGCAAATAAAGCGATTTATCCTGAGGAAACAGAAAAGAATCCACGAGACGTTTCGGAACAAGCTACCGCAGAAACAAAACCTGTCTACGAGACCACAAGCACCCCTATATTTGATGAGCCCCTTCTTTCTCAAACCACAATGGCGGAAGCGATGCAAGCTTTTCATGTCCTGCATACAGTGGAAAAGGAAAATCCGAAATTTTCCGAGCCGCGCCTTTCTGAGGGAATGGGGGGACAAACCCTTGAGACCCTCATGCGAGAGATGTTAAAGCCCCTTTTGAAAGATTGGCTTGATGCCAACTTGCCTTCTCTTGTTCGCTCAGTGGTCACCCAACAAGTGGAAAAGATCGTAGGTCAAACGAGACGCAATTAGACGCGTTGTTTTTTAAAAAGGACCCCTCCCTCCATCCAGCATGGAGGGGAGAAATACACTTCTTTCTCAAAATAAGAAATAGATCCCGGCTCAAGGCCGGGATGACAGGTTGAGAGGGTAAAAGCTTAACAACCAACATTGTTTTACATTACACAATCTCTTGATTATATAGGTAAAAAACTCCGACGCTATCATCCCGGCCTTGAGCCGGGATCTCATTCTATGGACCCAGTCTATACAGTCTATACCATCCTATGTTTCGAAAGAAGTCTAATACAATCCACCCGTTCCGGTCCCGGGTAAGACGATGGGAGCGGGTAGAGTCCCTTCGGTTTGAGAGTTAGAGGGGCTTGCGTGGCTCGGACCCCCATACCCAGGACTCCCCGGGTTCGACGAATAATGAGGTTGAGAAGAATAGTCGTAAGTCGACGTTTCTGAAGCTGCAGGAACAGCACGCTTGGGAACGCTTTGGTTGTTTTTAAGAGCCTCGTATATATTTCCCATTCGCACCAGCTTCATCTCAGGGGGAATTTTAAAGGGCTTGCTAGGAACTCCTTTAAGAACTTCTTGCAAAAAAGCGACAATAACAGGAAGGGCCACCCGTGAGCCCCCTTCCATATGTCCAAGAGTTTGGGGATGATCAAAGCCCACATAAGCTAAAACAACCAGGTCAGGGGTATAGGCGGCTGTCCACGCATCTCGTTCCTCATTTGATGTTCCCGTTTTCATGGCTACAATTTTTCCTAATACTTGTGCTCTTCGAGCAGATCCTTCACGCACCGCGCCCTCTAGCATAGAAGTAACTTGATAAATACTTCGGGGATCAGCCATCTGTTCGCGGTGATCTTGAATAATGGGGGGGCTTTGATTTATCCACGGCTGAGTTGTACAATTTGGACAAACGCGCGTATCTGCAAGAAAAAGCGTTTTTCCATGACGATCTTGAATGCGATCAATAAGGGTGGGTTCAAGTTTTTTCCCCCCATTGGCAAGCATGGCATAGCCTGTAATAAGACGTTCAAGGGTTGTTTCCCCTGCACCGATGGCCATCGCAATTTGCATCGGTACCCGCTCCATAATCCCAAATTTCTCGATTGTATTAGCAACCGGTTTCATCCCGACATATTCGTGCACCAAACGGATGGTCAGCCTGTTTAAGGATTTTTGGAGTCCCGTGCGTATGGACACGGATCCATAATGGATTTTTGTAACGTTTTTAGGCGCATAAGTCCCCAGTCCTCGTCCCATATTAATATAAATAGGTGCATCTGACACAATGGTTGCGGGCGAAAATCCTCGCTCCATTGCACTCAAATAGACAAAAGGTTTTATGGCCGAGCCGGGCTGGCGAAGGGCTTGGGTTGCTCGATTAAATTGACTGGCTTCAAAGCTAAACCCCCCTGTCATAGCAAGAATACGGCCCGTATGGGGGTCCATTACCATTAATGCCCCGCTGACAACTGGGATTTGTTGAAGGCTATAGGTGCTTTTCTTATCCTTCAAAAGATCGACGAGAACGATATCGCCAACGGCCAAGACGTCTTGTGGATGTTGAACGGGTGGTCCCAAAGCAAAATCTGGAATCAGACTATCACTGGGAGGAGCATTCTTTTTTGGCGGCACATATTGGCGTGCCCACTGTAGTTCGGACAGGGGAATAGTCCCTTCTTCCCCTGATTGAAGACCAATTTTGGCTCCGCTATCTGTCAGTTTTAAGACAATACCCACCTGCCAGCGACCAATTCCAAGGGGAGGAAGGATGGATGACAAATGCGCCTGCCACGCTTCTTTCGTTTCATTCTGTAAGATAACGTGTTGCAAAGGGCCTCTCCACCCATGGCGACGATCATAGGCCATGATTCCCTTGCGTAAAGCCCAGTCGGCTATTTTTTGAATGTGGGGATTGAGGGTTGTACGAACAGTTAATCCTCCCTTATACAGGGGATCTTCGCCATATTTGGAGATAAGCTTGCGGCGAACCTCTGAGGCAAAATAGTCTGCCTTGACCACGCGGGTCGGATCCGGTCGTTTGAGCGTCAGGGGCTCAGCTTTAGCGGCTATGGCTTCGGTGCGTGTAATGACCCTCTCTTCGTACATCCGAGTAATAACCCAATCGCGTCGAGCCTTCGCCATCTCATAATTATGCTTAGGGTTATATTTGCTGGGTGCTTTGGGGAGCCCCGCCAGAAACGCAGCCTCTGCAATGGTGAGTTCTTCAAGGGACTTATTAAAATAATTGAGAGCAGCGGCGGCAATCCCATAGGATCCAGCACCTAAAAAAATTTCGTTCAGGTAGAGCTCTAGAATCCTATCCTTACTCAGGGCGTTTTCAATTCTAAAGGATAGAATTGCTTCTTTTATTTTTCGATCATAGGAAGCTTTTGTTGCAATGCTGGACAGAAGAAGATTCTTCGCAACCTGTTGGGTGATGGTGGAGGCTCCCTGGGGCCTTTTATTAGTCCCTCTTTGCATGAAGTTAAGAATAGCTGCCCGGAGAATGCCAAAAAAATCCAAACCAGGATGCTCGTAGAAATTTTTATCTTCCGCAGCTAAAAATGTTTGAATCACCCGCCGAGGAATGGCTTCAATGGGAACAAAGACTCTTTTTTGGGTCGCATATTCGGCAAAAAGACGGCCATCGCCCGCATAAATACGACTTACAACCGGTGGCTCATACTGCGCAAGTTGGGCATAATCCGGAAGACCACTCCCAAAATAATACAATAGAACCAATGCACCCATAGCCCCTGCAAGGCCGAGTAAGGAAAGAATGGTAAAAATCCATGTAAAGAAACGAATCATTTTTGAATAAATTCACTCAGATGTGGTTTCACTTTGCCGATAGATGGAGGATCGGTCAATAGAAATAATTTTTATACCCAAAGGATTTTGAGTTTCGGGGACGTTACGCATAGGCACTCATCCTCGGCCACATGTAAGAATACGCTCCTCTGACGTAAGCCCCGCGTATCTTCCGCAAATTATTTCTTGCCTCTTGTCGAGAAGTCTTTTACAAGTTCTCTAGTTGTGATTGTTAATTTTATTTCTAAATTACTAAGGAGACGGAAAGTGCATAAATTCTCAAAAATACGAAATATCGTGATAGGCGGAGGACTTTCCCTTCTTATCGGTCTATCTGCTTATTTGTATTATGATGCTTTTCACCCCCTCTATCGCTTTCGTACGATGCAGGATGACATTGCCTCTACAGAACCCGTGGATTTGAAAGGGCTGCGAGAAATAAACGCCTCAGGTAGCTCTGCCCCCCATTTTCCAGATCTTCAAAAAAAATTGAGCCATATCAAACAACCTAAAATCATTATTGATGCGAAGACTGAATCTCCAGGCTACATTGATGGACGGCCCATATCTTTTTATAGATATGATCTCTCAGGGCCACGCCCTAAGCATTTAATAAGAAGACTTTATTACACAGGTACAATCTTTGAGAGACCCGATCTTATCGTCCCAGCACCAGAAGAAGCTAAGAAATATGGATTTGATTATGCATCGGTCCACATTGGAAGCAGATTTATTGCCCCTCTTGAAAAAATTGATGAAATTGTCACTTTGCTTGACTCTGTGCCCCAAGATACATGGATTCATTTTCATTGTCGAAATGGGGACGGACGAACCTCTATGCTGCTGACCATGTTAGATATTATGCGAAATGCGCCCGCCGTCTCAAAAGATGATATCTTTAAACGTCAACATTTATTGGGCTCTGTAGATTTTAATAATACTACTGTTTGGTCAAAAGGGGCTACTTATAGTAAAAAACAACTCGAAGATCGTAAAAAATTTGTTGAGAATTTCTATGAATTTATCTCTCAACGAAAAGCAGGTGGGGCCCAGCTATGGTCTGAGTGGAATCGACAGAAGATAGGGGCGTACTCCGTAGTTAGTGTTCAGTGATCGGAAGTTTTGCCTATAATCAGCCATCCCACGGACGTCATTGCAAGCAGAGCCAAGCAATCCAGTTTTTTCATAACTTTCGGGATGGCTACGGGGCTAAAGCTCCTCGCACTGACGACTTTAATTGGTAGGCCGAACTAAACAGTGACCGCACTTGTTTTAAGAGAAAAAAAATGAAAAAATTTCTGAAATTAAAATACTTTTTCGTGATCGGAATAGGTGTTTTTCTTGTCATACTTGGTTTTGAAGTACAAGATAGTTACCGTAAATACGGGAACTATCGTACGATGCAAGACCCTCTATCAGCATCAGAATCTGTTGATTTAACGGGGCTGCGAGAGCTTCCCTATGCGGGTGGGCCCATGATCCCCTTGAGCGAACTTAAGAAACGTTTGGAACATGTTAAAGGGCCAAAAATAATTGTTGATGGTGTTCATGGAAAATATGGCTATGTTTATGGTATCCCGGATAGCTATATAGGCTATCTTGAGAAAGCGCCGTCATGGAAATCCTATATATGGAGATTATTTTACACGGGAACCTTAAAATCACGGCCCTCTCTTATTGTGCCTGGAGCAGTCGCTGCTCAGTTATATGGCTTTGAGTACAGAAGTTTTCGCATAGGAAGTAAATATCTTTCGCAAGATGAGGATATTGATAAGTTTGTCTCTTTTTTGGATGCCTTACCTGAAAATGTATCCCTCTATTTTCATTGCATTCATGGAAAGGGGAGAACATCCATGATGCTTGTTATGGCGGACATTATAAAAAATGCCCCAAAAGTGGCTTTGGCAGATATTATAAAAAGGCAATATTTGCTTGGATCTGTGAATTTGTTCGATACAGCCTCTTGGACGCGCTCAACCTACGCCACAAAAATGCTTGAAGACCGTAAAAAATTTATTGAGGATTTTTATGACTTTATCGATCAACGAAAGGCTGGGGGGATTCAACGTTGGTCTGAGTGGAATAAGCAGAGGAAGGGAGCGATTGCAGTGACCAAAATACATAAGGACGTGTTATTAAGAACCCTCTCCCACCCCGGAAGGGGAGAGAAAGTGGGAAATGAATTTAATATTCTCCTTACTTATCTTAGTTACCAAGCACCCCCCTGGGGGAAATTTGAAAATAAAAAGTCTCTGTACGACTCAACTGTCAGAGAAAGCTGATGTTTTTTAATAAAAGAAATTTTTTTATTGGTAGTGTTGTTCTTTTCATCTCCATTATTTCCGTTATTTTTTATTTTCTTTCTACAGATGAGTATGCTGATTCTAAATTCCGCACCATGCAAAATAAGATTGCCTCAACGGAATCCGTTGATTTGACAGGATTGGACAAACTTTCTGCTTCTGGTGGGCCGATTATGGATTTTCCAACCCTCAAAAATAAACTGGGTTTCGTCACGAAACCCATTATCATCGTTGACAGCATGAAGGAACATCACGGCTACATCAATGATATTCCTATAACTTTTTTTGGTTATCATCGCAAAAAGCCTGATCTACGTTATTTTCTGAGGCGACTTTTTTTTACAGGAACAAGTCAATCTCAGCATGAATTAATCGTTCAAGAACGGGAGGTGGCGCAAAAATATGGCTTCGGGTATGCTAATATTAGGATTGATAGCAAGTGCGTGACCCCCGACGCTAGGGTTGAGGAGTTCGTCACCTATTTTGATCAAGCCCCCGAAAATGTATGGTTCCATTTTCATTGTCGTCATGGCAAGGGGCGGACGTCCATTGCTCTTGTCATGTATGATATTATGAAAAATGCTCCTGAGGTTTCTTTAGAGGATATTGTGAGACGCCAATATTTGCTGGGGTCGGTTAATCTTTCCGATGTAGCGGCATGGCGTAAAAACAGTACTTACCCCTCACAGGCCCTTGAACGCCGTAAGAAATTTATTCAACAATTTTATGCCTTTATTTGCCAACGAAAGGCGGGGGGGGTTCGACGGTGGTCTGAGTGGCGAGCCAGTCCCCCCACGAGCGTCGTTCCCGCGCTGGCGGGAAACCATTAATTTGTTGATATTAAATAATAATTTAAGAACTACTACAAACTGTAAAAAACGTTGACAAAGAATTCCCATAAGAAAAAGGTGGACAAAACTTAAGCTTTTCCTGGGTTCCCGCCTGCGCGGGAATGACGCGATGGGTGGGACTGCTTACTGGCCGCTGAGGCGGCCCAGCGCTTGCTCCAACTTCTGGACTGCCAGGCGAGCTGTATCAAGCCGTCTTTGTTGCGTACCCACAATCTCTTGAGGGGCACGGGAGAGAAAATCAGCATTCCCGAGCTTTTTCTCAATTCCCTCAATTTCCGCCCTTTCTTTCTTTAATTCCTTATTCAGTCGGTCTTTTTCTGCCTCTATATCGATTGCCCCCGCAAGGGGAATCAAAAGGGTCGCTTCATCAATCACGACTTGAGCGGCACCCTTTGCATCCTCTGAAATCAATGTTTCCGAAAAGACCTTGATAGGGTTAAGGCGAGCTAACTTAAGAAGCAAATCTTCGCATGTGCATGCGCGCCGGTGAGTTGTGGGACCTGCATCATAAAAACTTAGGTTAAGGTGGGTTGCCGGAGACACATTCATTTCTGCCCGCACACTGCGAACGGCAGAGATCACCTTGATCAACCAGTCTATATCATCACTGGCTTCAGCGTAAGGCAGATGTTTATCTTGCGGCCATTCCTCTCCCATCAGCAAACCCGCATCCGGATGAAGATTTTTCCACAGAACCTCTGTCATATAGGGCATAAAGGGATGGAGAAAGCGCAGCAGATGATCCAAAACCCAAGCAACCGTTTCTTGTGTTTCGGTCTTTTCTTTCCCGCGACCAAAAAATTTTGGTTTACAGAATTCAAGGTACCAATCACAGAAGGTCCCCCAGATGAAATGGTACAGGCTGTGCGCAGCTTCATTGAATTTATAGGCTTCAATGGCGTTCTTCACCTCTCGGGAAAGATGGAGAGTCTGTTGAACAATCCATTGATTAATGGGCACAGACAAATTTATGGGAGTATAATCTGGGTTAAAAACACAGCCGTTCATTTCTGCAAAGCGGGCCGCGTTCCACAACTTTGTGGCGAAATTCCGATACCCTTCCACTTGGGTCTGAGAAAATTTGACGTCTCGTCCAGGAGCGGCGAGGGACGCCAAGGTAAACCTTAAAGTATCGGCCCCATAGGTATTGAGAAGGATTAAAGGATCCACCACATTTCCCTTGCTTTTGGACATTTTTTGACCCTTCTCATCACGGACAAGGGCATTGATGTAAACGGTCTCAAAGGGGACCTCGCCGGTAAAATGGATTCCCATCATCATCATACGGGCCACCCAAAAGAAAATAATATCGTGACCCGTGATGAGCGTATCCGTGGGGTAGTAACGTTTGTATTCGGGTGTTAACTCAGGCCATCCTAAGGTTGAAAACGGCCATAGAGCTGAGGAAAACCAGGTATCCAACACATCTTGATCTTGGGTTAAGGTGACGTCTTTTTGATAGAAAGCCTTAGCATCCTGATGGGCGTCTTCCTCATTCAGGGCAACAAACGTTTTTCCATCTGGACCATACCATACGGGGATGCGATGGCCCCACCATAGTTGGCGAGAAATACACCAAGGCTGAATATTCCGGAGCCATTCAAAGTAGGTATTTTCCCAATGCTGAGGAACAAATTTTGTCTTTCCATCCTCTACTGCCTTTAAGGCCGGCTGGGCTAATGTCGCCGCATCCACGTACCATTGATCCATGAGCCACGGTTCAATGACGACCCCTGATTTTTCACCATGGGGAACGGAAATGAGAGCAGGTTCCGCCTTCTCAAATAGTCCTTTCGCTGTCATGTCCTCAACGACTTTTTCACGGGCGATAAATCGGTCAAGTCCATGGTATTCAGGAGGAACATTTTCATTAAGGCAGCCATTCTTATCGAGCACATTAATCATGGGCAGGTGATGACGGCGCCCCACTTCAAAGTCGTTAAAATCATGGGCGGGCGTAATTTTAACGGCGCCTGTAAATTTTTCCGGGTCTGCATGAAGATCGCCAACGATGGGAATAAGCTGGTCTGTTAAAGGGTGACGGAGAAATTTCCCAATCAGATGGTGATAACGTTCGTCCTCAGGATGAACGGCGACGGCCACATCTCCAAAAACGGTTTCAGGCCTGCTGGTGGCAATGGTGATATGCTTTTCTGGCTGTCCCTCGAGAGGATAGTTGAAATAGTACATCATCCCCTGTACAGGCAAGCTTTCGACCTCTATATCCGAAACGGCCGTGTGGAGTTTGGGGTCCCAATTCACGAGCCGTTTATCCCGATAAATCAGCCCTTGGGTGTGGAGTTCAACAAAAACATGGCGGACTGCCGCACTCAGGCCTTCGTCCATGGTAAAGCGTTCCCGACTCCAATCGGGGGAGGCACCCAGCCGGCGCAGCTGATAGTTAATCGCTCCGCCCGATTCACCCTTCCATTTCCACACTCTCTCTAAAAATTTTTCCCGTCCTAAGTCATGACGGGTGAGATTTTCTTGATTCAATTGCCGTTCTACAACCATTTGCGTGGAAATACTTGCGTGATCGGTGCCCGGCTGCCAAAGCACATCCCGTTCTTGCATACGATAAAACCGGATCAGAATGTCCTGCAAAGTAAAGGTAAATGCATGGCCCATATGAAGACTACCTGTGATATTAGGGGGCGGCATCATGATCGTATAAGGAACGGCGTGGGGTTTTGATCCAGCGGCCATCAGCCCCGACTCTTCCCATGCGGAATAGAGGGTTTCTTCAACAGAAGCGGGAGAAAAAGTTTTGTCTAACATTTTTAGGATCCGATTATAAATAGTTATTCATTTTGTTCAGTTGGCCATCTTAAAAAGGTATTTGACCTTAAATACCAACGTGCTATACTGACCTCAACGTCGTACATGGGTCACCACACCCATGCACGACTGACCACGATAACCCTTAAAACACAAGGAGAACCATGGCTATGCCCAGACTACTCACATAAACAGTTTTTTTCAACACTTATCCAGAAGAAAAGCAAGGAGATGCTCCTTAGTTCGTCATGACCAATGCCTTCCTGGCCCTCCGGCCAGTTCATGGCCTTAAGGACGCTCACGTGCTTTCATTAGCGAGCTTAAGAATGGGTTGTATGAGGCGTGGTTGTTGGTGCATGGCTCGTGGAGAATGTTGAAAAACTGTTTGTCGTGTGTATAAGGCTAGCCGTGGATCGTGGGACTGTAAGGGATCTCTAGGAAGCTTTCCTGGAGATCCCTTATGGTTTTTAAGATTCTTATTACCCTGCTTTCTAGCCCAATAGGAGCCCTTGCACCATCCTCCCACCTATTATATCATGAGGGATAAAATCAACAGAAAAGAACACACGATGCGCGCTGAAATGGAAACCTTGGTTCACGAGATTCAGGAAGGCCTTGCCCTTCTGAGGAGGCATCTTTGACTGGGATCAATCTCAGAATCGCCTATCTGAACTCGAAAAAGAAGTCCAAAATCCAACTCTCTGGAATGATCCTAGTCACGCTCAAAAGATCATGCGAGAACGCGATCAGCTTTCCCAATCCATTGATCCTATAAAGAAAATTGATAAAGATCTCGCCGACACTCTCGAACTCTTAGAACTAGGAAACGCGGAGGAAGACCAAGAGATCACTGACGCAGCAGAAGCTGATGTAGACTCCCTTCACAAAAAAATACAGCGCCTGCGTCTTGAGAGCCTTTTATCGGGAGAGGCTGATGCCAATGATTGCTTTGTTGAAGTACACGCTGGTGCGGGTGGCACAGAAGCCCAAGACTGGGCCTTGATGCTCACCCGTATGTATTCGCGCTGGGCGGAAACAAAAGGCTACAAAATTGAGTGGATTGAAGAAAGTGGTGGAGAAGAAGCAGGCCTTAAATCTGCAACCTTTAAAATCATGGCCCATAAACACGCTGATCATTCCTATGGATGGTTAAAAGGTGAGAGCGGGGTGCATCGCTTGGTGCGCATCTCTCCCTTTGATTCAAACGCGCGCCGTCATACCAGCTTTGCTTCTGTTTGGGTCTATCCGGTTGTGGATGATACAATTGATATTCAAATTGAGGATAAAGATATCCGAATTGATACCTATCGGGCCTCAGGTGCGGGGGGGCAGCATGTGAATAAAACCGATAGCGCTGTTCGCATTACCCATCTTTCCACGAACATTGTGGTTCAATGTCAAAACGACCGGTCACAACATCGCAACAAAGCCCAAGCTATGAGCATGCTGAAAGCCCGTCTTTACGAACACGAGCTCAAAAAGAGAGAGGCAGAGACGCAAGCGTCAGAAGCCTCAAAATCAGAGATTGGCTGGGGTCATCAAATTCGCTCTTACGTCCTCCAACCCTACCAAATGGTCAAAGACCTCCGCACCCATGTGGAAAAGGGAAATGCTCATGGTGTACTAGAAGGTGACATCGATGCCTTTCTGGAAGCCACTCTCTCTCAAAAAATTAGTCCTTAATTGTACTATAGAGCATCCAAGCTGCTTTCTCTAAAAAGGTGGCCCTTTGGATCATCATATCTGCGGTAATAAGATCATTCTTCTCAGTCGCAAGTGCCGCAATTTTTAAGGCATTTTCCGCTAAGGCATAGTAATCATTCCGTAAGATTTGAGCCATAACTTGAGATTGAGGAGCCGTTTCATTTTCCAAAATCGTAGCCTGCGGAAGCAATTCAGCTAAACTTGGAGGAACTTTTTCCCCGAGAGCCCGAATACGCTCCGCGGTCTCATCCATTGATTTCCATAGCTTTATATAAAATTTCTCAAACATAATATGCAGGGTATAAAAACTTGCACCTTCCACATTCCAATGAAATTCATGGGTTTTATAGTAAACAATAGTTGTATTTGCAAGATATACCTTCAAAGAATTTATAATATCACGGGTATCTTCATTTTTATAATAATCTGCCATTAGAGTTCTCCATCTTCATTATCTCTTGATAGATTATTGTCAAAAAAGAATTAAAATTTCGTTTGTTTTTTATTTTTTTTGAAGGCTATGGCTTTCATCCATTTTTCCATAGGAAGTGAGTGGCTCCCCTTTCGTGCAACTGATCTAGAACACCAAAGCCGCACTTCCCTCGAACCTCTTCAAACGTCAAACGCATCTAAATGTTAGAGTACGCCTGTTAATCGAGAAAGAGGACAAGTTACCCCCGGGCGTCATTCCCTGCTGCGGCGGGAACCTAGGTAATTTCTGGCATATGTTGTACCTATAGTGCATCAAGTTGAAGATGCCTCAACTCCTCAGGTGTCATGCTGAATTTATTTCAGCATGACAGTCTGGAGAGGTCATGATGGCTATGTGATCTCCAATTCAAACTAACTCACCATAACAGAGGGGGTATAGGCATCGTCCTGGGTTCCCGCCTCCGCGGGGATGACGCACCTTTGGTGCGTTTGTAAAGAAAGATTACCATAATCATAAGGGATTCCATATAATTTAGATGCGTTTACCATGCTCTTCAAAACAGAAAGTAGACGATTTCGGGAAACTATGATATTTTTCATAAAAGATAAAAAAGGAAAAAAAATGAAATTCTTAGGGGTTTTTATGGCTCTCGTGGTCGCATGGTCAAGCTTTGCTTCTGCCCAACACGCAGGTTACAGCCAAAAATACGTTAAGCCTATTAACATTCACATCCTAAGTCGTGATAGTACAGGCGTTGTTAAAAAGGAAAAATTTTACTGTACCCCCCAAACGTGTTGTTTTGCTGAGAGATTTTATTGCTTTATGGAAAATGGACATTGCATTTGTGACCTTCATAGATGTGACATCAAACCTGACAAAAAGAATATAATGAGCTATTGGATGGAAATTTCGGGAACAGAAGCCGAAAGATATTGTGGAAGACCCCGCTTGCTTCATGAACTTACCCAGCTTTGCGAGTGTGACCAAGACAAAACCCCTCCCTGTAGTCAGTGTAATCCCCCTCCTCCGGAATGCCCTTCTGGTCCTCCTCAGGATTGTTGTGGGGAATGTTGGTAGTCACACCCCATAGGTGTCGTCATTATTAGCCAAATAACCCAGCCTGTTGGGGGATTTCTGTATTATTGATTGACCTCTTTCGAGTGCTTTAATCGATGGGCAAGGTCTTGGTCATGGCGGGCCTCGTCCACCTCTCGGCCAAGAAAGTAACTAATTACCGTTCGAATGGCCACGATGGTGGCGAGCACAATTAGATCTTCTTGTGTGGGCTTAATAAACGTATGGATAATGTCAGCCGCAATCATAAATTCAAGGCCAAAAAGGATATAAGTGCCCAACACGGCCCTTATCGTATTCGCTTCTTTAAGAAAAAAGAGAGTCGTGTGGTGATGGCGTTTTAAGTGAATAAAGGCAAGCGCCGCCACCACAAAACCCCAGATTACAATCATTACCCCCACCAAATTAATAATGGTTACGATCATATTTAAAAGATTTAAAAATGTGGCTTGGATGTCAATGTTGAGTAATTCTGTCATTTTTTTTCCTTTTTAGTGTTAGACATACTGTTCTTATACCAACTTTTTTTAGATCCTGAAACAAGTTCAGGATGACATGTTGAGAGGATATGGTCTCTATAACCAACACCGTTTAGGCTGAACATACTTTTTGTTATAGGGACAAAAACACCCATCAAGGTCATCACGAACTTTTCAGGATCTAAATTAATGCGAATTACAGAAATCTATCTGAATACTGCTTTACAGCTCCTCCAAATTAAGAAGTCCCACATTCCCACCACTCGCCGTAATGTTATAACTAAACGTCCGTTCAACGGCAAACCGAGGAAGATAATAGGGGCCTCCCGCCTTCGGGCCCGAACCCGATAATCCTTCTCCTCCGAAGGGTTGAACACCGACAACAGCCCCGATCATATTACGGTTGATATAAAGATTTCCGACACGCGCCATGGAACGAACATGTCGTATAGTGGATTCAATACGACTTTCCAAGCCCAGGGTCAGCCCATAGCCAGACTGATTGATCGTTTGAACAACCTTCCCTAAATCTTTAGCCTTAAAACGGGCCACATGAAGAACCGGTCCAAAAACCTCCCGCTTTACATCCTCCATTCCCCTCACTTCAATAATCGTTGGGGCCACGAAGGTTCCCTTCAAATCGTGAAGATTCGTTCGACTGAGCACAGTATGCTCGGCCACATAGGCTTCAATTTCATCGCACGCCGTCCTATCAATCACCGGCCCCACATCCGTTGAAAGCTGGGCGGGATCCCCTATATTTAAAGCTTCCATAGCCTCACGTAACATTCCCAGAGCTGATTCATAAATATCTTCTTGTAGAAAAAGGACGCGTAAGGCAGAACATCTCTGCCCTGCGCTTTGAAAGGCTGAGGTCATTACATCATCCACTACTTGCTCTATCAGAGCAGAAGAATCCACAATCATGGCGTTCACTCCTCCTGTCTCTGCAATAAAGGGCACAAGGGGACCTCCTCGCTCTGCCAAGATCTTCTGAATGTCTTTTGCTGCTGTGGTGGAGCCTGTAAAGACAACCCCGCTCACCCGTTGATCTGAGAGAAGAGGTGTTCCCAGAACACGGGAGGAACCGGGTAAGAGGTGTAGAATATGCTGAGGGACACCCGCTTCATGAAGGACTTGAATCACATGAAATCCTATAAGGGGTGTAAGCGATGCTGGCTTGGCAATCACCGCATTACCGGCTGCCAAAGCTGCCACCACCTGCCCTGTAAAAATGGCCAGTGGAAAATTCCAGGGACTGATGCAGGCAAAAACACCCCGTCCCCTTAAAACCAATTCATTTCTCTCACCTGTAGGGCCTTGCAAGCTTTGAGGCGTTGCAAAGTTTTTAAGGGCTTCGGCTGCATAATACCGACAAAAATCGGTCGCCTCTCGTAATTCAGCGACCGCATCGGACAGCGTTTTTTTGCCTTCTTTTATAAGAAGGCCCAAAAAAATCCCTCTCTTCTCTTCCATAATATCAGCTGCTCGCCTCAGGATATCAGCTCGTTTTTCTGCACCCATGAGGTCCCAAGATTCCCATTGGCTTGATGCGTCTTTTAACGTTTTCTCTAAGTCTTTAAGGGTTGCGTCTTTTATGGAACCATAAGTGACTACCGCCGGGTCGTCTTTGCGAGCGGCACGAAGCAATTCAGTTTTTTTATCGCCCTGGATTGCTTCGTCCTCTTCGAGGGCTCGCAATGAAGCTAAGCTTTTTTCCATATCCTGATGAAGTTCTTGAACCACTTGACGATCACTCAGATCATACCCCCGAGAATTTTTGCGCTCATTTCCATATATATTCACGGGCAAGGGAATGAGGGGATGACCCCCTCGAACATAGGATTCAAAAAAATGCCAAGGATCTCCTATGGCATCCTCTAAAGGACGGGTGGAATCATAAATCTTATGAACGAAAGAGGAATTCGCCCCATTTTCTAGCAAGCGTCGTACTAAGTACGGCAGCAAGTCCTTATTTTCTCCCACGGGTGCATACACCCGACAGGAAATGGAATGAGTTTCCCGCACTGTTTTATAAAGCTCTTCACCCATACCTTGAAGACGCTGAAACTCCATATTCGAGCCACCTTTGGACATTTCAAGGATAGCTGCAACCGTATGGGCATTATGAGTTGCAAATTGAGGGTAAAGCGAACCCTTGGCTTTGAGAAGCTTTTGAGCGCAAAGGAGGTAGGAAAGGTCCGTTGCCGCTTTTCGCGTAAAGACAGGATAGGTCTCATACCCGCCCACTTGGGCAATCTTAATTTCTGTATCCCAGTAAGCCCCCTTCACCAATCGCACCATAAGGGGCATCTTTGACTTTAGACTCAGCGCATCCACCCATTCAATGACAGCTGGCGCACACTTTTGATAAGCTTGAACCGCAAGGCCTAAC
Organism: Alphaproteobacteria bacterium; assembly: GCA_013815465.1. Taxonomy (GTDB): domain Bacteria; phylum Pseudomonadota; class Alphaproteobacteria; order UBA9655; family UBA9655; genus UBA9655. Next base: position 19,987 of record JACDGE010000001.1, read on the forward strand.
CCATCCCAACCTTTGAGCTCAGAAGAAGTACAAACCGCACTGATAATGTCCAAGGAAAGCTCAAGACGAGCTGATTCTTCCGCATCGATCATGAGCGCAATTCCTGACTGACGAGCCTCCACACAAAGCTCTATAAGGATAGGTAAAAGCTCCTCCATGACCTGTTGGTGGTGAGCAAAATTATAATGGGGATGAAGGGCGGATAGCTTGATAGAGATACTATCACTCTCAACGGCAGAGTGTCCCTTATTCTTGTGGGAACCAATTTTTTGAATGGCATGACTATAGGCCTGTTTATAGGCCGCAGCCATGGAAAATGTCCGCGCCCCTTCCCCCAGCATGTCAAAGGAAATACGGTCTTGAGGAATCTTAAGGCTACGTTTAAGACCCTCTTCAATCGTTTGACCAAGGATAAATTCCCTGCTCAAAAGACCCATGAAAATCTTAAAAGCACGCAAACTGATGGGATTCGCGAGTCCCGCCCAAGATTGGTTTTGCACATATCCTAAGAAATCAAGAGCTCTCTGGGAAAGGCTTGAAAGCCCTCCTTTCTTCAACCCATCTGTATGCCAATTTTGGCCAGAGATCTTATCTTTTAAAAGCAAATTTGCCGTATAAGCGTCAGGAATGCGCAAATAAGCTTCTGCAAGGGCCATTAAGGATCGTCCTTGCTCATGGGTTAGAGGGAAGGTTTGCAATAACTTCTGTATATTAAAGGTTGAAATAGGAATTTTACGGATACTATCGACCCAGGCCTTTGCTTGTTCTCCAATTTCTGAACGATGTTCTTGAAGAAATTCAAGTTCCTGGAGGAGGGATTCGATACATTCTTTTTCATCCTGACATTTAAGGTCTTTTAAGGACTGGTATGGGTTTGAGCTGTTTCTTAGAGTCATGTTATAGATCTCATTATTTTTTCATCCCGGGATTAATCCGGAATCTCTTTTCTAAAACTCACCTTTCCCTCACGCACTCCGTCTTGGTGTTAAAACTTTTTGCAAGTTTTCTTCAATATGATGGCTCGCTGGAAGACTTGTTTGTGCACCCTTCGTCAAGCACGTCAGTCCACTCGCAACAGAAGCCCGCCTGAGAGCAGAAGGCAAATCCAACCCTTTTTCGATACTTGCAGCAAGAACGCCTACAAAAGCGTCGCCTGCGGCCGTTGTATCTACGGCCTCAATGTCCATCGCCTTAACCTCCCATCCTCCCTCGGGAGAGCAAGCAATAGCCCCTTGTTTTCCCAAGGTAACAATACAGGTTATTCCAAAATTAGCAGCAATCCGCCTTGCAACAACAAGGGGAGAAATTACTTCAAATCTCAAATGAAGCGCAAGATGCGTCGCTTCAATTTGATTCATCACCAATATATCCAGATTTTTTAAAATATCGGGGGGAACATCTTGGGCGGGGGCAAGGTTTAAGATAATTTTAGCTCCAAATTTCTTAGCCCTACGAATCAAGTTCCAGTTTTCTTGTACGGGTGTTTCCATCTGCAAAAGAAGGGTTGTTTCATTGGATAAGAGAAAATCAGGAATTTCTTTTTCTTCTGCTTCAAGATTAGCGCCACTCGCCACCGTGATCATATTTTCACCATGTGCATCGACAGAAATGGCCGCACAACCCGTAGAGCTTTGTTGACTGACCCCCACCCCTGTTAAATCAGTATTTGATTCTCTTAAGGTATTTAAAACGGTTCGACCAAATTCATCATTTCCTACTTTTCCAAATAGTTTGACCGAGGCACCTGCTCTTGCGGCTGCAACCGCTTGGTTTGCTCCTTTTCCACCTGCTACCATCTGATAGCTTGGACATAAAACAGTCTCTCCTGGTCGAGGCATTTTTTCAACCTGCATCACCATATCAATATTCAGTGAACCAAAAATAACGATCATAGATATTTTTCTCTCATCGTGGATTTTTTCTATTGAGTTAATTTATAAATTAATTAATGCAATCGAGCAAGCTTCTCCCCAGAGGATTTCAACAAGGCAAAAGACCCCCTTTAAGTTTACAGATAAGAATGGCATACTTTCCCTCAGAATGCATTTTCAGGAGGGAGTATGCAACGAAAACAAAGAAACTTATTCATTTTGGGAGCGATTAGTTTTGCAGTAGGGCTTTTCGCAATTTTGGGGGTTATACAAACAAAAGCTTATCTTAAAACAGCTGCAATTTCTCAAGACATCAAAGGACTTCAGACAGGACTTCCAACCATTGGGGGGGGTTTTCAGCTCGTCGATAAGGACGGAAAAGTTTGGAAAGATACGGATTTCCGGGGGAAACCTATGCTGGTCTATTTTGGCTATTCTTATTGCCCAGATATTTGCCCCACAGCTCTTTCCCATCTAACACAAGCGGTGGAAAAATTAGGGGACGGAAAAGTTCAGCCTATTTTTATTACCCTTGATCCCGAACGTGATACGCCGGAAAACCTACAGAATTTTGCTCAGAATTTCCATAAGGATTTCCTCATGCTTACGGGCTCTGAAAGCCAAGTCGATCACGTCAAAAAGGGCTATAAAATCTATGCTGCCCACGTTTCTGAGGACAAAGACGCAGAAATTGATCACTCTTCCCTCATCTACCTCATGGATAAGGAGGGAAACTACCGGGCCCACTTTAACCATCAGACGCCCTCGGAAGACATTCTGAAGCGGGTGAAATTGCATATAGAAACGGGGGAATGAGAAAGGAGCGTCCAAGTATTTGACAAAATTGGAATTACCTCAAGGATCTTTCTTAAACCAAAAAAATCCCATATAATAGGGTGATTTAGAGAACTTAATTATTAAAACGACAAATATTCGCAATAGGTCCTTTAAGGATGAAAATGAATAACTCTGTCAATTGGAGGCATCATCATCCAATGGATGAGGACGGAGTGAATTCTCAAAAAATTTTCGGTTTTTTGGTGTGAATTCCTTTTTCAAAAAATCTCTGTTGGGGGGAAAATTCACCCCACCCACAGAGGATCTTTTAGCTTCCCCAGTAGAGATAGATGCAGATCCCGTTCTTCTTGGGTTGGCTGATGATTTCTCACCGGCCTAGAAATCTGACGCTCAGCCGAATCTACACTCAAATTTTCCTCATCTCTTGAAGAAAAAGCAAGGGATAGTCCGGGTTGTTTACCCCCGATAAGTTCCAAATAGACGGAAGCAAGGAGTTCTGCATCCAGAAGCGCCCCGTGCTTGTCTCGTGCCTTATTATCCACACCAAACTTTTTGCATAAAGCATCGAGACTTGCGGGCGATCCAGGAAACTTTTTACGAGCCATCACCAATGTGTCAATGGCGCGGGAGAAAGGTATTTCCGGCCACTCATGACTTTTTAATTCCGCATTGAGAAACTTCATATCAAATTTAGCATTGTGAATCACAAGGGGAGAATCTTCAATAAAATCTAAAAAAAGATGAGCCACGTCCTTAAAGAGGGAGTGGTCTTTCAAAAAATCATAGGAGAGACCATGCACATTATAAGCTTCCTCGGGGACAGCACGCTCTGGATTGATATAGGCATGAAAAATGCGGCCAGTTGGGACATAGTTAATCAGTTCAACACACCCAATTTCGACCAACCGATGGCCTTGGCTTGGTTCAAATCCTGTCGTTTCTGTGTCTAAAACAATTTCTCGACTCATGCGGCCTCCTTGTTAAATTTTTAGGCCATTTTCCCTGCCATTTGGGGAAGGGCAGCTGAGAAAGGGAAAAAATGATCTTTTGAACCATTTTTAATGCATAGCCCTTATCCCGTCCAGTATAAAGAATAAAATCTGCTTTCTTTCTTCGTTCACTATCTTTCATCTGCAAGTTTTCTAAGGTCAGGTACTTTTTAGGCGTCATCCCCTTCCTCTCCATCACGCGTTGTTTGCGCAGAGCAGAAGAAGAAGAAACAAGAATCACACAATCGCAGTAAACATCAAGATCCACTTCAAAAAGAAGCGGAACATCAAGAACGACGAAACGCTCCCTCCTATATTGATTTTTTTCTAGAAATTTTCTTTGATTCTCCACAAGTTTGGGATAGAGGAGCCCTTCTAATCGATGCAAATCATCAAATGAGGAAAGAACTTTTTCTCCTAACAAAAGTCTGTCTATTTTTCCGTGGGCAAAGACGTCGGGCCATAAAGCCTTAACCTGTTGTTGGACGTCTGGATCATTTTCAAAAAGAAAATGGATGTAAGTATCCGAACAATGGACGGGAATTCCTAAGCGATGAAAATAAGCAGCAACCCTTGATTTTCCAGCTCCTATGGCCCCCGTTAATCCAATTATCCACACAAAATCCTCCTTTGGTTGTATAATCTGCTCATAACCTGTGGACAATTTGGGGAGAACTTTTCAAACGAGCCCCATCTGTGGATAAAGAGAAGTTGTAAAGAAAACCGTCCCGCCCTCCCTTTTTTATTAACAGCAGGGGTAGAAGAGGAGTTTCTTTTTTTTATCTCCATCTTATCCTCCTTTATATCCCCAAATTGAAAGAGCACAACCCATTTAGAAGTGATAATTTTAAAGAGTTTTCCATAAAAATGATATCTTTTAAAAAGAGAGCTTATCCATCATACTCTCGCTGTGGATAATACGGGGATAAAAAATGATCCCCACAACTCACTGGATACACTACTACTACAATCTTTAATATATTATTAAGATAGAAGAAGGACAGAGACGGACATGTCAAAAATGTGGGAACTTTTTCAGGGGAATTCTCTCTCAAGTCCTCCTCTTTGGTTTATGCGGCAAGCGGGACGATATTTACCAGAGTATAGGAAAATTAGAGAAACATGCCCAACTTTTTTAGAGCTGTGCTACACGCCAGAGCTTGCTACACGCGTGACCCTTCAACCCATCGAGAGATTCGATTTTGATGCCGCTATTATTTTTTCTGATATTCTTGTCATTCCCCAGGGGTTAGGACAACACCTTTCTTTTGAGTCAGGTAAAGGCCCTCAATTAGAACCTCTTAACCTTTCGTTTTTTCAAACAAAACTCTCCTTTGCAGGATTTTTGAGTCAAATGGCGCCTGTCTACGAAGCGATTCGTTTGACGCGCGCTCAACTCTCTCCCTCAAAAGCTCTTATTGGTTTTTCAGGCGCGCCCTGGACGCTCGCTTTGTACATGCTCGAAGGGGAAGGGAGCAGGGACTTTGCAAAGGCAAAGCAGATAGCTTTTCAGAATGAGAAACTGTTTTCTTCTTTTCTAGACTTTCTTGTCTCAGCTATCTCTTTGCATCTTATTGAACAAATAAAGGCAGGAGCTTCTGCCCTTCAAATCTTTGATTCTTGGGCCGGCCTCTGCCCTTCCTCCCACTTTCAGAAATGGATTATAGAGCCCACCCGGAGGATTGTATCCTCCGTGAGAGACGTTTTTCCTGAAATTCCTCTCATCGGCTTTCCTAAGGGGTGTGGCGCAAACCTTATCGATTATAGTTCCCATTGTGACTTTTCAGGGATAAGTTTGGATAGCAGCACTCCCCTTTCATGGGCTGTAAAAAATCTCTCTTCCGATTTAATCCTTCAAGGAAATCTGGATCCCCTGTTGCTCTGTGCAGGCGGGGAACCCCTAAAAAATGCCATTATATCCATTCATCAGCACATGAACGGAAGACCCTATATCTTTAATCTGGGCCACGGTATTGTCCCCCAAACCCCCATCAAAAATGTGGAAGACTGTATAAAATGGGTTCGGGAGTTGAGATGAATCACAAAAAAACCGCCGTTGTCCTATTCAATTTGGGGGGGCCCTCAACTCCGGAGGAAATAAAACCCTTCCTTTTAAGTCTTTTTTCAGATCCCGCCATCATAACCCTCCCTCAACCCTTTCGATCCCTTTTGGCCTCGTTTATTACCAACAGGCGGTTGAAAGAAGCGCAGCACATTTATGCGCAATTGGGAGGAGGCTCGCCGTTATTGAAAAACACCAAGGCCCAAGCCACAGCTTTAGAAACGGAACTCGGCAGTCAATACAAGGTTTTCGTTGCCATGCGCCATGCCGCTCCCTTTATCGAAAGTGCTTTCCGCGATGTGCAGGGTTATGGTCCGGACGAAGTCGTGCTGTTGCCCCTCTATCCTCAATACTCCACAACGACCACAGAATCGTCGTGGAGGGAGTGGAAGAGGGTATCCATGGAATGGTCTACCCCCACTCGTTTTATAAGCTCCTATCCCACTCAAAATGGGTTTTTAGAGGCCATCAAAGAGCTGACTCTTCCGCTCTATCGAAACGCAAACACGCATGGGATCCCTCGGGTGTTGTTGACAGCTCATAGTCTTCCTGAAAAAACGATCAAAAAGGGTGATCCTTATCAGCAGCATGTCGAAGAATCAGCTCAAGAACTTATTTTAAAGCTTGGCATTGCATCAATTGATGCTGTTCTCTGTTACCAAAGCCGAGTCGGGCCTTTAAAGTGGATTGGCCCCACTACTGAAAACGAAATCATAAAGGCATCCCAAGAAAACCGCCCCCTTGTGATTGTCCCCCTTTCTTTTGTATCTGAACATTCTGAAACCCTTGTCGAACTTGACATCACCTACAAAAAACTTGCATTAGATTATGGTTGCCCCGCTTATTATCGTGTCCCGACAGTTCAAACCCATCCCCTGTTTATTCAAGGGCTTGGGGATGTGGTGCGTGGGGGAGTTTTGTTAGAGAAGAGTTTATGCAAGTAATATATGCCAACCCTCTAGCGTCATCCCGGAATTTAGAAAATTTTACCCTTTGCGTAAGCGGAGGGTTAGATTTTCTTAATGTCCGGGAACCAGGATTGTTTGAGTTAATCGTTTCCTGGGTTCCCGAGTTCCCCACTTTCGTGAGGACGGGAATGACGCCCGTGGATTGTGTATTGTCTTCTAAGGAAAAATAAAATGCTTTATGACTACTACCTCACCTTTAAATCTCTTCACATCCTCGCGATGATTGGGTGGATGGCAGGCCTTCTCTATTTGCCGCGGCTTTTTATTTACCACTTGGAATTTGAGGTAGGGACCAGACCTTATGAAACGTTCTGTACAATGGAGCGCCGGCTTTTAAAAATTATTATGCTCCCTACCATGATCCTAACCTTTGTTTTTGGGATTATTTTGGCTTTTCAGGTTCACGCCTGGTCTGCACCCTACTTTCATATGAAACTCACCCTCGTTCTCCTACTCGCTGCTTTTCACGGCTATCTTTCGAGAATTGCTAAAAACTTTTCGAAAGGAATTCTGCCGACGCTTTCAAAGAAACAACTGATTCTTTTAAACGAGCTTCCCTTTTTGCTCGCAATATTCATTGTATTTCTGGTTGTGTTGAAGCCTTTTGGGTGAATACAGTGAAAAGAGATAAGACAGGCGATAGACTACTCAGAGGAGCGTTATCCACATTACAAAACATTTACTCCTATCTCTGGGGTTATGGGGCTATTCAGAATGCGTACATCCAATCTTATGGAGGGATTACTACATTTCTTTCCTTGACTCTTTCTTTTTTCGTACTATATAAATAATACATTAAAATTATTCATCAATAATAATTGTTGCGGAGAGAACCAATGAACCCATCCCGTTTTACTTTTCTGTCTCAAGTATGGACCCATCTTATTCGCCCCTATTGGACATCGAGTGATCGTTGGATTGCCTTAGCCCTTCTGGGCGGACATTTGGTTTTTATGGGTGCTTATATTGCGCTTACGGTACGCTTCAATTACTGGCACAATGACGTTTTTACAGCCCTTCAGGAGCTTAATGGAAAGGTATTCTTTAATTTATTGGGAATATTTTCAATACTCGCATTTTTTTCAATTTCCGTTTTCATTACAAAATTCTATTTTCTGCAGGTTCTAGAAATCCGGTGGAGGAAATGGATGGTCCACCATCATCTAGACTGCTGGATGAAAGATCGACGCTACTATGCCCTACAGCTGAAAGGAAATGGGTCGGACAACCCTGACCAACGTATTGCAGAAGATACTCATCAGTTTATTGATAAAACGTTGTCTCTCACACTGGGTGTTTTCCAGCAAGCCATCACCCTTTTATCCTTCCTCGGTATTTTATGGTCCCTTTCTGGAACCCTTCATATTCCTCTTGGAAGCTATACCCTTTCTATACCTGGTTACATGTGCTGGGGGGCGATTCTTTATGCCATTTGTGGTAGTTTTTTCAGTTATTATTTGGGACGGCCTCTCATTCGCCTTAGCTATGAATATGAAAAACGAGAAGCTGATTTTCGCTATAGTTTGGTGCGCTTTCGGGAAAACATGGAACCCATTGCTCTATATGAGGGAGAAGCTCAAGAAAAACAGATCTTTTCTTCGCGCGTGAACCAAATTATTGAGAACTCTTACATGATTCTTAAGCGTATGATGACCATTAACGTGTGGAACAATTTTTATAATCAAGTGAATGGAGTTTTCCCCTTACTTCTTGCAGCACCTCGGCTTTTTGCTAAAGAACTCACGTTTGGAGGATTGATGCAAATCTTAGACGCCTTTAGGCATGTCAGTCACGCTCTTGCCTTTTTTGTTGATAATTATCCCAGTATTGCGAGCTGGCGGGCAACGACGAATCGTCTTTTAGAGTTCAAACAAAGTCTGGAGGGCTTCTCACCATCGCCTCTGACGCATACCACTCATGATAAAGAAGAGGTTCATGTTGTCTGTGAAACAATTTCTCTGCCTCATGGCGCCATTTTAAATGAAAACATTAACTTGATTTTCAGAAAGGGCGAACACACCATCATTACAGGTCCCACAGGAATTGGGAAAAGCACGTTAGCGCGGGTGATTGCGGGCCTATGGACCTATGGAAAGGGGGAAATTCGTCTACCCTCTTCATCCTTCCTCTTTCTTCCTCAGAAGCCATATATGCCCTTGGGAAGCTTGAAAGCGGCCCTCAACTATCCGGGATCCGGAGGATCAGTGAAGGAGACGGAGGATGTTTTGGTTGCTGTTGGACTGGCTCCTTTTATCGATCGTTTGGAAGAAGTCAACGATTGGGCCCGGGTGTTGTCCTTGGGCGAGCAACAACGCATCGCGATTGCCCGTACCCTACTGGCCAAGCCCCAGTGGCTCTTTCTGGATGAAGCCACTTCTGCCATGGGTGAAGCCTCCGAGGCTCAGCTTTATCGTGCTCTGAAGGCCGCTCTTCCGGATACAACCCTTATTTCCGTTGGCCATCGAGAAAGCCTAAAGCCCCTTCACGACCGGGAAATTCGTTTAGAGAGTGGATCCTCTTATTGGGAAGCGGCAGTGGCTTAGCACGTTAAAACGCCCCTAATTTTGGATAAAATGTAATGAGTTCCAACCTACTGGCGTCATTCCCGCGAAGGCGGGAACCCAGAAAAATCTATGAGTTACATTAAAATTTTTTCATATGAACTCATCGCTCACTTAAGCTCAGATTCTGTTATTAGAGCCGTAAAAATAAAAATTTTTGGATCAACCCGTTCCTAGGTTCCCGCCTTCGCGGGAATGACGCCCGTAGGGCGGAAAGAATGATGCTCACAGGCAATGAAGTTCCCTATTTAAAACTATGGTTAAAACACGTAAGAGATCCCAAGAAAATTTTTCTCGGAATCCCTTACGTCCCACGACCCAAAGCCATGACCTCTTCTCCTGCCATAAGCAGCTCTTACTCTATCCGCGAGCTTTTACACCACCAACCACGCCTCATATGACTCCACCTTGAGCTCAAGAATGAAGACAATTAGATGGATCCTTAAAGCCATGAACCAGGGCCGAAGGGCCAGGGAGGCAAGTTCATAGGCGAACGAAGGACATCTCCTTGCTTTTCTTCTGGATAGGAGTTGAAAAAATCTACTTATGTAGGTAACTTGGTCATAGCCCGGTTTCTCCTTACGCTGTTAAGGGTTATCGTGGTTAGTCGCACACGGATCTAGTGAATCTGTGTGCGGCGTCGAGGGCAGTATAGCACGATGATATTTAAGGTCAAATCTCTTTTTTCATGCGGGAGTGGCCTTAGGCCTAATGATTATACCTCTAGTCACAAATTTAGAATCTCTATAAGATGGGTTCAATTCTTTAGAAATAAACGGATAAGAATTATGACGAAAAAACCTTACATTATTGTTCTTGGAAATGAAAAGGGAGGCACAGGAAAATCAACTGTCAGTATGCATGTCATTATCAGCTTGCTGCGCATGGGATTTTCTGTAGGAAGCATTGACGTGGATGCCCGTCAAGGAACGCTCTCTCGTTACTTGGATAATCGCAAAGAATATTCGGGAAAGATGGCTAATCCCTTGCCGATTTCTGAGCATATTCCTCTTTTGCCCAGCCAACATCCGATAAGAGAAGAAGCAGTTAAGGAAGATCAGGGTAATCTTGAAAAAGCCCTGGCTCAGCTGTCATCGAATCGATTTATTCTGATTGATACACCAGGAAGTGACTCACCGCTTTCTCGGGCCGCCCACAGTGTCGCGGATACGCTGATTACGCCCATAAATGACAGCTTTATTGATCTTGATATGCTTGTACGGCTTAAAAGTGACACTTTAGACATTCTAAGGCCAAGTACCTATGCGGAAATGGTGTGGGAACAGAAAAAGCAGCGCGCCATACGGGATCAAGGTTCTATTGAGTGGATTGTGTTGAGGAACCGGTTGAGTAGCATTAGCGCACGTAACAAACAGCAAATGGAAGACATTGTTAAAGCTCTTTCTAAACGCATCGGCTTTCGCTATGTAGCAGGCTTTGGCGAGCGGGTGATTTTTCGTGAGCTCTTTTTGTCCGGCCTTACAGTTCTCGATTTAGAAGAGTGCAAGATGCCCATGACCCTCTCTCACGTCTCTGCTAAGCAAGAGTTGCGGAATCTTATTCAAATGATTCAACTGCCTGATGTGGAAAGGCTTGCAGCGTGAAGAGAGAATCTCTTCGGATTTCACGACTTGAAAGGCGAGGAGAATGGCTTATCTTTTTCTAGGAGCTTTCGGATTTATCCTCCTCATCCTTCTCTTGCAAAAGTTGGAGCATGCTGAGACCAAGCTCCTTGTCCAGACCCTCAAATGGACCCTTGTGGGAGTATTGGTTCTCTCGGTTTTTTATCTGACCCTGGTGGGTCGTTTACTCCATGTGGCAGCTCTCGTTGCTCTTCTCGTTATTTTGCTTAAGAAAGATGTGCATTCTTGGGTGCAGAAAAAGCCACCTCCTCCCGCCCTTCCCTCTCCCATGACGAAAAAAGAGGCTTGTGCTCTCCTCAAAGTCGACCTCAATGCTAGCGTTGAAGAAATTGAGGCTGCCTATAAAAAGCAGAAGCCAAAAGATTCAACCAAGCGGGATCGTCTTGCGCAAGCGAGGGATGTTTTGTTGAAGGGGAAGACCCGGTAGTCAGTAGTCATAAAACGGTTGAAGGCCTGGATTAACCATTCTGTAATAATAATCTGTTAGATTGAGATTAAGACTGTGAGCTAACATTATCTGTTAAGCGCAATCTGTCAACCTTAATTGAAAAACTGAAAGAGAAAGAAACATGTCAAAGAAATTTTCCCATGCCTTAATTCTAGGACTCTGTTCCTATGGAAGTTTAGGTGCGAGTCTCATACCTACCAATGCAGGCGCTGTAGAGGAACAGTTCGGTTACATCTATTGTGGGCCCCGAAGCCTGCTGCACATGGAGGGGGCGCCTGGTCGACCAGATATGCTCGCGTCCCCAGATGTCGCCAAAAATATTTGTGATGAAGTGTGCGCCTCGACCAATAGTAACCTAAAATACTTCGGGGAGTATGATTGTGGAAAGATGGCCCAGTTTGCCAATTGTTCTTCAAAGTGTGCGTGTAAATGCAGTCCGAGTTAGTAAAGCTCTTCCACTGACGTCAGGTTGTTTAACCAATTCTTCACCCTCCTCCCGTATTATTTCTCCTATTAAAAAGGAGGAACACTCATGCGCACAGATATAAAAGTCGGGGCCTTATTCCCAGATTATGAATTACCAGATCATACGAATACAAAGCGGAAGCTCTCTCAACTTCAGGGAATGGATCCCATGGTTATTATGTTAGGGAGGGGAATTTATTGCCCGAAGGATAGACAACAACTGCGCCAATTGGTTGATTTTTCCTCCCAAATGGATGTGGGATTCTCCCGCATAGTTTACATTAATTGCGACAATCTAATCTTAAGCAATGACTTGCGGTTGGGGATGGGTGCCCACTGGCCCTTTTTGCGGGATGAGAACCGGACTATTATGCATGATCTTGAGATCCAAGAATACACCGATCCCCATAATAACCCTATGATTCCTCACACATTCGTTCTTGAGCCTGGCTTAAAGATTTACAAAATATACAATGGCTATTGGTACTGGGGCCGCCCTTCGATGGCCGAACTTCATCAGGATTTACGGGATATTACCATGAAATGTCGTTATGACTTCAAGATCGACACAATCGAAATGCGCGCCCAATGGGAACGCAATGAACGGGATAATTTTTATCCTTACGGGAAAAGCTGGGAAGAGGTTTTTATCCGCATGGCAGGGGATGTGGATAAGTTTTAGGGGTACATCATTTCGAGTCTCTTCCCGCCGAGGTGGGGACCAGGACGAAGCCATCCAGACCCTTTAAAAATCTGGATTTCTTCGCGCCGCTCCCAATGATCTCCGGTGCTGTAAATGAGTAAAATCGAAAGGGCCGTTGTACGAGCGGTGTCGATTACACCTTCGTACGATCCGCCCGTTTCCGTGCATTGGGATCAAGCAGCGCCTTTCTCAAGCGAAGTGATTTAGGTGTCACTTCCACCAACTCATCATTTTCAATATAAGCAATGGCTTGTTCCAGCGTCATCAAGCGAGGAGGCGTGAGACGCACGTTCTCTTCCTTACCGGAAACACGGAAGTTTGTAAGCTGCTTTGCTTTGAGCACATTGACTTCCAAATCATTGTCCCTTGTGTGTTCACCAATAATCATGCCTTCATAGACGGGCGTTCCAGGCGTGATAAACATAATCCCCCGATCATCCAGCCCCCCTAGCGCATAGGTAACAGCGTTACCGGTGGCATTGGAAATCAAGACCCCATTCCGTCGTCCACCAATAGGGCCTTTGTAAGGCCCATAGCTATGGAAGAGGCGGCTCATGATGCCTGTCCCGCGGGTATCTGTCATAAATTCGCCTTGATAGCCGATAAGGCCACGAGAAGGGGCAATGAACGTAATACGGGTTTTTCCGCCACCGGAAGGACGCATATCGTTCATCTCGCCTTTGCGTAGCCCCATCTTTTCCACCACAATTCCTGTGAACTCATCATCCACATCGATTTGGGTTTCTTCCATGGGTTCAAGGGTTTGTCCCGTTGCTTCATCTGTTTTATAGAGAACGCGCGGCCGTCCAATGGCCATCTCAAATCCTTCACGTCGCATGGTTTCAATCAAAACGCCGAGTTGAAGCTCACCGCGCCCCGCCACTTCGAACGCGTCCGTTGATTGAGTTTCGCTTACTTTAATGGACACATTGCTTTCCGCTTCCATCATCAATCGGTCACGAATGAGGCGAGAGGTGACTTTTTTGCCTTCTTTCCCCGCATAAGGGGAATCATTAACACAAAATGTCATGGCCAACGTAGGAGGATCAATGGGTTGGGAATGGATAGGCTCAGTCACTTCAGGGGCACAGATGGTATCCGCAACAGTCGCCTTCGCAAATCCAGCCACCGCGATGATATCGCCAGCTTCTGCCTCTTGAATCGGAAGCCGCTCCAATCCCCGAAACGCGAGAATCTTTGTCAGACGGGTCTGCTCTAAAATATTTCCTTCACGTCCTAAAGCTTTGACAGCCATGTTCATGGTTGCTTTGCCACTCAGAATTCGGCCCGTTAAAATACGTCCCAAATAGGCATCAGATTCAAGGGTTGTAACCAACATGGAAAAGGGCGCTTCCACATCCCCCTCTGCCATAGGTACATACTTCAGAATGGCATTAAAGAGGGGAGAGAGATCCGTCTTGGGATCATCCAAGTTTTCAATCGCCCATCCTTCTTTTGCAGAGGCATAAAGGGTTGGGAAATCCAGCTGTTCATCGGTGGCATCAAGGGCTGCGAAAAGGTCGAAAACTTCTTCATGAACTTCGTAAGGGCGCGCATCCGGCTTATCCGCCTTATTCACAACGACAATTGGCCTGAGGCCCAGACGCAGAGCTTTTGCGACCACAAATTTTGTTTGAGGCATGGGACCTTCAGAGGCATCAACAAGCACAAGAACCCCATCCACCATGGAAAGAATGCGCTCGACCTCACCACCAAAATCGGCGTGTCCAGGGGTGTCAACGATATTGAGGCGATGATCCTCCCAGAGAATGGACGTACATTTAGCCAAGATCGTAATGCCCCGCTCTTTTTCAAGCTCGTTGCTGTCCATGGCGCGCTCAGCAATACGCTGGTTATCACGATACACACCACTTTGGCGAAAGAGTGCATCCACAAGGGTGGTTTTACCGTGATCCACGTGGGCGATGATGGCTAGATTTCGAATTGTACTCATCTGAAGAACCTTTTTAAAAATTTGTTGGTGTATTTATTAATACATAGTAATTTTATTTTAGTATTTCAACTTTTATGTGCGACCGTCATAATAAAATTGCTATAGCGTTATAGTGCTATAGCATTTATTAGGTTTGGAAACAATCCCCGGTGAATTGCTGGAGACTCTGTGGGGGTGATTTAAGGCTTCAGTCGCCTCCCCAAAAAATATAAGCCTATAAGGCCTTCCTAATTTCATCCTTTAAAAGCGGATGGCCCTCTTGTAAAAAGTCTTGAAGCCTTACGCGGATTTGATCGGTCAAGAGCTCTGGAGAGGCCTGGAGGACTAAGACAGCAACCAATACTTTCCCTGGTCTTTTCGGGTCCTGAAGCCAGTTTATGACAGGTTGCATTTCCAAAAAATCAGTGAGGAAAAGACCCCGACTTAATGTGTTTTGATCCTTAATAATATCTCTGATTTCGGCTTCTGATCCTGTATGGGTCATCAGATCGTCAAGCCGTTTGATATTGTTTATGGTGGCTGCAATCGTTCCTTTACGAACCTTCTCGCCTTTTAAAACAGCCCAATCTTCCTTACCAGGAAACACATCTGTGGCCGTTGTAGAATAGGCACTTTGTGTTGTTATGAGAGCTAGGGCAACGAATAATGCTTTGGTTTTCATAGTAATTCTCCTATTAATTAATGGTTAAAGTAGTTTTGTGATCTCAGCTCTTAAAAGAGGAGCAACCGAGTGGGATAGGTGAGCAAGCTTTTCCTTGATCTCCCTAGTCATTTCCTGAGGAAACTGCTGTAGGTAAAGAACTCCAGCCATAATATTCCCAGGCTTATCTTCATCGTGGAACCAATCTGGCGCGAGAAAAGTATCAAAAACGCCCACCGCATTGAGTCCTATGATTGAATCACGTATATCGTTAATACATGAGAACACTTGAGGATCTGAATCACCGTCTTTTAAATGGGCATCCAAATACAGGGCGTTCTCAATGAGAGCCTTAATGGTTCCTTTTCTCACCTCTATGCCCTGGTGAGCAGAAGATTCCAAACCCTTTTCAAAAATTTGTTCAGCGGTTGTTGCCATAGTGGCACTTCCTGCTTGAACAAGAAGGGCGGTCATAAGTATATATTTTTTCATCGTATTTCCTCTTAATTTTAAAAATTGATTGAACGTTCGTTCAACTTCAATTACCGGTATATAAGGTCTTAAAACGGTTGTCAACAAAAAAATTGACCGAACGTTCAATTTATGTATAATTAAGGAAACAGTAGGAAAATTATAATGAAAAAACAAAATGTTGAACATGCGACCGCTGAAAGAATTTTGGACGCCGCTCAAGAAATCTTTATTGCTAAAGGATTTGAGGGGTCCTCTATTAACGACATTGCAAATAAAGCAAAAATTAACAAGAGTCTGATTTATCATCATTTTTCTAATAAAGGCGATCTATGGAAAGCAGTAAAAAAGCATTTATTGCTAAAACATGTGGGAGATTTGAGTTTTGAAGTTAATTTTTCCATGGATTCTTTTAAGAGTTTTCTCGAAAGCTTCGTGACCATGCGTTTTAAATTTTATGATAATAATCCGGATATTGTTCGCCTCATTACTTGGCAGCGCCTAGAAAATACAGAAGAGGACATTAGTGGGATTCAAGATAAAAAGTTTAGCTCTGTTGTCCCTCAAATAATAGAATTTCAACAAAAGGGGGAAGTCCGCGCAGACTTAGACCCAAAAATGATTAATTATCTTATTATGAGGACTGCTTCTATGGCGTTTATGGAAAAGCCTGACTTTTTTGAAGAACAAGAAGTTGAAGAAAATAAGAAAAAATTTTTAGAGTTGGTGATCGAAAGCCTATATCTAGCTTTTTCAACTACAAATGCCCCCAAAGAAAATTACAAACCCAGAATTTATTGATAAGGAGAGCCATGCGAATCATTGGCGGAAAATATAGAGGAAAAAAATTGCTCCCCCCAATCCATGAGGGCACGCGTCCAACGTCTGATCGGACACGGGAAACAATATTTAATATACTGCTGAATAATCCTTCTTTGGGTCCTCAAATTCTAAGGGATAAAGCCGTCTTAGATGTTTTTGCAGGGACAGGGGCTTTAGGGCTTGAAGCCCTTTCAAGAGGGGCAAAATCTGTCACCTTTATTGAAAACAGTCGGGATGTCCTTCCTATCCTACAGGCCAATATCAAAGCCTGCGAACTTCCTCCAACGTTTGTTCTAGAGCAGGATGGGCGGTTGTTGGGAGCTAATCCTTATCCCCCTTTTGACCTTATTTTTATGGATCCTCCCTATCATCAGGATATGATTCTACCTACCCTCGCAAAGCTTGAGTCCAATGGTTGGATGGGGAAAGCCGCGGTAGTTCTTATGGAAATCTCAAAGGACGAAACACTTTACTTGCCATCCTTTTTATCTCTTGAGGTGGAGCGAATATCCGGTGCCGCGAAGCTTTTGTTTTGTTTGGCTGCATTGTGAGCATATTTACACAAGAACTCATTATAACTTAACCTTTCTGCATTCTTCGGGTTAACAAGTAGAGACAAAGCTAGAACTTTTTGAATATTTTTGGATTCTATGCAAATCGTTTTCCATTGTTTTCCTCGAAGCTCGATAAGGGAAAATTCTATTTTTGTATGATCTTCCATCTTACGGATGTATCTTTCCTTGAAGACATCCACAAGGATAGCGGTGGGTAAATGTGAGAACTTTTTTACTAAATCTTCAGAGGTTTCAAGGATATCCGAATCAAATGTCACTGTTGGACTTAAAAGATCTGACAATTTTTTTCCCTTTAGGGGAAAGCCTATTTTCTTCTTCTTTTTAAATTGATAAACGTTTCCAATTTGTTGAATATACTTTTTAATATGCAGCTCGTTTTCCCTAACTTTTATATTAATATTATTATTGTTCACGATATATTTATCGTGTGTTACATCGTGTTTATAATCTCGTTTATCAAACATAAGACCATACACATCATATACTTCCGGGGAGAAGTGGGAAGGCCAGAAAAACCTAATTTCATATTTTGAGGGCTTCTCTTGATTAATCGTAAAGAGAGATAACTCTTTTGTAAGTTCACGGTTTTCTACAATATTATTAACAATAAAATTATCGAATATTGCTTTTTTTTCTATATACCAACTTTTTTTTATACTATCTAAAATTAATAAGATGTTTTTTTTTATGTCAGAACGATTTATCATAGAAGTGCCTGTTAATTTTCTATCCATTATGTAATATTTTTGAACCCATCTCAACCAATTAATATTTTACGTCTTAACTGTTTATAAATTCATATTTAGTATTATATTATTATGGACTATAATTTATTTATATTGTATGGTTTTTAAAATAAAGAGGAGTGGTCAAATGCAGAAAGAAGAAGAAATCCGTAGAAAAGTCAAGATTTTGAGAAGATTTTATATGGATATTATCAATTTTGCCATTGTGAACGCAATTTTGATTTTGATTTGGCTAACGTTTGATAGAACCGGCACGTTTTGGCCTAAATATGTCATTCTCATTTGGGGTATCCTTTTGGTCTTCAAAGCCTATCGTATGGGAACAATGTCTCTTATCTTTCCCCATTCGACTTTTCTAAGCCATGAATGGGAAGAGAAAAAGATTAGAGAAATGTTACGGAAGCAAAATAGGCATCCAAAGTCTCCTCCCCCTAAGAAGGAGAAAAAAAAGTAAGGGGGGCAATCTATATCATCTTATGTTTGGAAAGAGGTCTACTCTTGCTCCAAAATAAAGTCCTTATAAACTCTTGAAAGAGCATATAAATCCGACTGAATGCTATCAAGTTCACGCCAAACATGGCCGGTCTGAGTTTGAACTTTTTCAAGTTTGCTGATTAAAAGTTGAATAGTATGCTCTATGTAGGCTAACTTGTAGTTAGTCATAATATGATCTCCTTTGTTAGATCTGTTGTGATTAGTAGGGTGGAGATGTTGATACCATCTTTGCTCTACGGCTACCCCAATACGGGGTAGCTTTTCCCAGATTGGCTAAGTTTTTTTGATACGTCAAGGTAAAAGTTTGGGAAAATTTTAGGTATCATATTGTTAAGTCGGGTTTCTCAAGAAGAAAAAAATGACATAACTGACTTGTCAGGGGTGGACAAAATCCTAATTTATATTTATAGAATTAACTGATGGGCCCAGATAGCTCAGTTGGTAGAGCAGAGGACTGAAAATCCTCGTGTCGGTGGTTCAAATCCGCCTCTGGGCACCATCATGTATGGCGAGGCGGAGTAGCTCAGCTGGTTAGAGCAGCGGAATCATAATCCGCGTGTCGGGGGTTCAAGTCCCTCCTCCGCTACCACATTCAGCCATCAGTCTTCAGATAATCCTTAAAATTGAAACAAAGGGCTTCCCATTAATATTTAGAGGCTGTTTGATAATCCCCCCAAGAGCGTCATATAGGGACATCGTCCCTCGATGGTTTGGACTGAGTCTGAATATTTTTAGATCCCGGGCATCCTCGCGAAGGCGGGGACCTAGATGACAGGTTGAGAGGATGGAAATTCGATAATAAACGTCGTTTAAGCCCCACAACTGCTTGACGATAGAGACCCAAACCCCTAACGCTCGGTCATTCCAAGCTTGACCCGGACCCTAACGCTCTGTCCTCTAGGGCCCCCGCCTTCGCGAGGATGACCCGGGATCTAACCGAGCTTCTGGCAGTCTTACTGATTACTGATTACAGACCACTGCTTACTGATCACTAACCGTTAAGTATCCAAAAAGCTCCGCAATTTCCGCGACCGGCTCGGATGCTTTAGCTTCCGCAAAGCTTTCGCTTCAATTTGACGAATGCGCTCACGGGTTACGGCAAACTGTTGACCTACCTCTTCCAAGGTGTGATCCGTATTCATTCCAATCCCAAACCGCATGCGTAAGACCCGCTCTTCCCGCGGGGTGAGGCTTGCAAGAACCCGGGTGGTTGTTTCTCGAAGGTTAGAGAGAACAGCCGCGTCCACTGGGACCACAGCGTTTTTATCTTCAATAAAATCACCCAAATGGCCGTCCTCTTCATCTCCAATGGGGGTTTCAAGGCTGATCGGTTCTTTGGCAATCTTCATAACCTTACGGACCTTATCCAAGGGCATCTTTAACTTTTCTGCCAGCTCTTCAGGTGTGGGCTCTCGTCCAATTTCATGAAGCATTTGGCGAGAAGTTCTTACCAATTTATTAATTGTTTCAATCATGTGAACAGGAATACGGATTGTGCGAGCTTGATCTGCAATTGATCGTGTAATCGCTTGGCGAATCCACCATGTGGCATAGGTTGAAAATTTGTACCCCCGTCGATATTCAAATTTATCAACAGCTTTCATCAACCCGATATTTCCTTCTTGAATAAGATCCAAGAATTGCAGGCCGCGGTTGGTATATTTTTTAGCAATCGAAATAACCAGACGCAGGTTTGCTTCAATCATCTCTTTTTTTGCGCGAGAGGATTGCTTTTCGCCTTTTTGAACTGTACTCACAATACGCCTAAATTCAGAAATAGGAAGTCCAGACTCTGCCGCAACTTCTGCAATCGTTTCACGAATACTTTGGGCTTCCTCTGTGTGTTTTTCGATAAACTTTTTCCATCCCTTTCCCGAAAGATGATTGAGTTTTTCAAACCATTCAGGAGCTAATTCACTATTGTAGTACTGTTCTAGAAATTCTTCCCGCTTAACACCTGCAGCCATGGCTAATCTCAAGAGACGTCCTTCAAGCCCAACAAGTTTACGGTTCAGGATGTAGAGCTGTTCAACAAGCTGTTCAATACGGGAGGAATTGAGATGAATACCTTGCATGAGATCAACGAGTATATCCCGCTGGTCTTCATATTTTTTCTCGAGAGATGAGGAGGGGTCTTTTCCTTCATGCAATCCTTTTAAACGTTGCTCTTGAAATTTACGAAGTTGCGCATATGTTTTAGCAATTTTTTCAAATGTTTCAATAACTTGTGGACGTAAAGAATCTTCCATAGCCGTGATAGAAAGTCCCACCCCTTCTTCATCACTAAAAAGTGTTTCTCCATCAATAACGTCTACAACCATTGGATCGCCAACGATGAGAGATTCATCTGTGGCCGTTTCAGCTATGACTTCTTCTTCTGAGGGACCGCGACTATAGGTGGATTCAATATCAATAATATCGCGCAAGAGCATTTGATCTTTATTAAGCGCATCTCGCCATGAAACAATCGCACGGATCGTAAGAGGATTTTCACAAATGGCTCCGATCAACATCGCGCGGCCAGATTCGATGCGCTTGGCAATCTCAATTTCGCCTTCGCGAGAGAGCAGTTCGACACTTCCCATTTCTCGCAAATAAAGGCGAACAGGATCATCCGTGCGTCCAACTTCACTGACTTCGGCGACTTCTTCTTCCTCGTCCCCGGTTGCTACGGGACGCTTGGGTTTTTCTTCGGCTTCGACTTCTTCATCTTCAACGATATTAATGCCCATTTCTGATATCATGGACATAATATCTTCAATTTGTTCCGAGCTTAACTTGTCCTCTGGTAAGACCTCATTAAGCTCTTCATAGGTAACGTATCCCCGTTGCTTTCCTTGTGCTAAGAGCTGTTTAATTGCCTTTTCGCCTAATGTTTCCTTGACATCTTTTTCTTCGAAATTAGTTGCTTCTGCCATTGGAACTGCCATTGTCGTCATAAGATTTATCCTTTTCTTCATTAAGCACTAAACCACATTTAGTGCTGAAAATACAACTCAATACTGAAGCAGCGTGGTTTTTTTTAATGCTTTTAACCGATGCCAAGCTTCTTCTGACATTTCTTCAGCTAAATGCTCTTGGGCTTCTTGAAGATCTTTTTTACCCAAGCCATGCTGAATACGGTTAAAAATTTCTTTCCATCCTTCTCGCGCGCCCTCAAATGAACTAGAGGGGCTTGCAAACGCACCATGTATAAGAACACGAGAAGAAAAAATGTCGTCGAGTTCCTTCTCAAACCCCTGCTTTAGGAGGTAGTCCTTCAGATTCATTTCGTCAAGTGGGCCGGCTGCATAAAAATGCAAAATTCCATTTCTTAAGTCATGAAGTTTAGGTTCTTTAAATTCTAAAGACGCAAGGTCATCACTAGCTTCATCTAATAAGATGGGATGGTTTATTAAAATTGCAAGTAACAGATGTTCGTAAATTGAAGATAAATTTAAATTTGTTTTTCTTAGGGGAGAGAGGGACTGAATATTTGCTTTTTTCCCTACTATATTTTTATAGAAAAGATCTTTAAAAGCATAATGATAGTGCTTTTTTATCTCCCCATCTTGGATTCCTTGAGTCCAGAGAGCGCATTGCTTTTGAAGGGCTGCCTTTTGCTCGGGCGTTTTAAAATTTTTCCCATGAGTGAGAAAGAGCCAGAGTGCATCAACCAGAGAGTGGGCTTGATTCAAGACCATTTGAAACCGGTCTCCCTTTTGGACTAAACTGTCCGGATCCTCGCCCTGGGGAAGAATGGCAAACCTCAAGGAATAGCCTGGCTTCAGGAGAGGCAAAACCCGTTCCGCCGCCCGTGCTGCAGCCTTCAGGCCTGCACCATCTCCATCGAAACATAAAATAGGTTCGGGGCTTAAGCGCCAGGCCAACACAATTTGATCTTCCGTTAAAGCCGTACCTAAGGGGGCAACGGCTCCCTTAAATCCTGCTTGATGAAGGGAAATCACATCCATGTATCCCTCAACGACAATGAGAGGCTCTGTATTAGCCTTCTCTTTGGCCTGATAATAGCCATACAAAAGCTTCCCCTTCGAAAAGAGAGGGGTTTCGGGAGAGTTCAGATATTTGGGTTCTCCCTTGTCTAAAAGCCGTCCACCAAAGGCAACGACGCGCCCCTGCGCATCTTGAATGGGGAACATGAGGCGTTTGCGAAACCGCTCATAGGGGGGGCGTGTGGTTTCCCCCTGGGCTAACAGCCCAGCTGCTAGCAAGATTTCGTCGGAAAATCCTTTTGTCTTTAAATATTTTTCTAGGGGAGAGCTTCCCTCAGGGGCAAATCCTATATTAAATTTTTTAAGGGTTTCTGTCTTAAGACTCCGCCTTTCTGCATATCTCAGTGATTCTGAATATCTCGCGAGGAATAGATTGTTATGGAACCATGCACTTGCCTCTTGAAGTACTTGGCGCAGAGGTGTCAGGTCTTCCTGAGACGTGCCCCCTTTTTCGCTCGTCTCTTCGGGTAAGGAAAGGCCCACCCGACTCGCCAGCTCTTTAACGGCTTCCATAAAAGAATATTTTTGGGCTTCCATTAAAAAGCCGATGGCATCTCCATGGGCCCCACACCCGAAGCAATGGTAAAATTCTTTCTCCTCGTTGACCGTAAAGGAGGGTGTTTTTTCATGATGAAAAGGACAGAGACCCATGAATTCCCGCCCTTTGCGGGTGAGCTTTACCTTTTCCCCCACAACTTCAGCGATGGAAAGACGTGCCCTCAGTGTCTCTAAGAATTTTCCTTGAATCTGCAAAATGGGTCCTTCTGTTGGTTCTATTATGATTAACAGGGTATTTTGATACAAGTCTTTCAGTTTGCCAAGGGCGTTAACCATATCTTAACCCCAATCAAGGAGAATGTGAAAAGAAGTTAATGTAAGCGTCTCTATATATATTAAATTATTTAAATATAAACAACAACTTAGAAGGAAGATTAATATGTTTCGAAAAAATAAAATATTGGCCATAGTGGTAGTGGGGATTTTCTGTAGCGTGAGTGCTGCGAGGGGGGAAATAAAGGAATGCTCCCATCATTATTTAATGGACCTGTGTAATGGAAATAAGATGCAAGAGATGCATCAACTACAGGCAGACTGTGCTAATATTGCAGGAAATCCTGACAAAGGGCAGACCATCTGTTGTAAGGCATGGAATCTTATGTCCTCACAACATGAATATGTATCTTGTATTGATGGGAACTATAAAAACTTAGGAAGAAGAGACGACTAATGAAAAAGTAAGTGATACCAAAACCCGGGTCACACTATACATAATAGCGGTTAATTTTGGGCCTTCTTCGTCTCCTTTGACTTTGTTATATATCGAAGATGTTTAAAGACGTCGAAGGCACGAACGGAGAGGGGGTTGTTTCGGAGCCCTCTTAACAATATGATTCCTAAAATTTTCCTAAACTTTTAGGCTTGACTTTCGAAAAAAACCTGTGCCACACTGCTGAAAGCTACCCCGAATTGGGGTAGCCGTAGAGTAAAGATGGTGGAACATCTAAACCCTACTCATCACAACAGATCTTACAAAGGAGATCATATTATGACTAACTACAAGTTAGCCTACATCGAGCATACTATTCAACTTTTAATCTGCAAACTTGAAAATGCCCAAGCTCAGACTGGATATGTTTGGCGTGAGCTGAATAGCATTCAGGCTGATTTGTATGCACTTTCAAAAGTTTATGCGGATTTTTTAAAGGAAAATGAGAGAGGTAAGGGCCATGCTTAACATTTTATTATATATTTTTTGTTAAACTTTATTTTGTTAAACTTAAAAGGAGACATAAAATGAGTAAAAAAATATTTCTAGGATTCTTGCTAATTTCAGCTTTTGCTTGGAACGAAAGTGCTCGGGCAGACCGTGCTACATGGTGTCAGGCTGGCGACGATGCATGCAATGATCATTGTAGAAAAAATATAAAATCAGATAAACTTAGAGTAGACTGCCTACTAGCCTGCTCTGCAGGTCTTGAAGCCTGCAATCCCGACGCCCAAGCAACGAAAAAATAAAGCTACGCAAGCAGGAGGCTTGGTGGGGATGACTCCGTTGTTCATTGGACAGCGGGGGTTCTCTCCTCTTCCTTGCGAGCCTAAATTATCAAATGCAGGTTACTTAACGATCCTATAGTTCATCATCAAAATAGCAGTTGTGAGTGAAGTTGAGCGCCTGTTAAGTTTTTCTTATTATTATATCTTTAACAGTAAGGTGAAAATAATTTGTTTTTTGTTAATTGTCTACTCTTGAGTTAGCATTAAGCTGATTCTGTAGCTATTCTATAGCTTCACCTTTTTGCGCAAGAAAATTTTGGATTGTTCACGGGTATAGTTTTTAACTTCGCCATACATCTCATAACCACACTTTTTATAAAATTCAGGGGCTTGAAATTCGTAGGTATCCAGCTTTACCCAGCTGCAGTCGTATTTTTGGGCCCCGATTTCTGCTTCCTGAAGCAGTCTGCTCCCAATATTTTGAAGACGATAGGAAGGATCAACCCATAAAACATCTATGAAAGCAGAATCTCGGCCGACATAAACGAGTGCGCCACCGATAATTTCCCCGCTTTCCTTGCGGGCAAAGATTGAATAATGCTGAGTTGTATGCCCTGTAAGTTGGGCATTAGAGGCCTGCAGTCCCGCTAGAACAATCCCATCATCTGCCGAGTGGGGAGCTAAAGAGAGATCATAGGTAATGACCATTCATTTTTCCGCCCGGGGATATTTTTCCTTAATCAGGAAAATGACAACACATGCGAGCGCTAAGCAAACCGTAATTGAACTTAAGGAAAACGTATATTCGGAAAGAGTGTAAGAACGAACCCCATTCTCAAATCCACCCTGCCAAACAAGGTCTAAAAGTTTTCCAATGAGGGGCATGAAAATCACCCCACTCAGCATGCAGATCATGTTGTGAACGCCTCCTGCTGTGGCACTGGCTGAAAGGGGATTAAGAGCACAGGTCATGGCAAAGGCTAAAAACTGCCCCCCTAAGAAGAGGCCCGCAAGAAACATACAGATCACAAGAAGCCAGAGGGGCATCCCCGGAATGTAAAGGATAGCTGAAAAGAAGACCAGAGCCCCTAAGGCGGAAATAAAGGCGGTCGTTTTGTACGCCTTAAGGAAATTACATAAAAATGAAAATAGAGGGGAACCCAGACCAAGACCAATAAGAACCACATCATTGATGATTGCCGCTGACTGTTTATCCAATTGATAAGCCGAGAGGAGATAAGGGATGCCCCAAAGATCCGTAAATCCGGACAAGGGTACGTACATAAGGAGCCCATAAGCTCCAATGAGCCAACTCTGGGGTTTACGTATAACCTCGATAATGCTCGTTACAAGACCCATTTGAGGAAGGTGAATCTCACTGTCCCCGTGGCTCTTAAGAACTTCTCTTTCCAGTTCTTGAGGCGGGGTATCGCGAACGATCATCCATCCAAGAGCTGCAAGAGCAAACCCAATAAAGGCTACAAGCCACATGGCATGACGCCATCCATAGACATCAACGAGCCAAGCGAGGGGATACCCAGCCGAAACACCACCAACTGTTCCAAGAGCAACTGTCAATCCAACAATTAAGGGCAGTTTGTGGGACGGAAACCATAATGTTCCCAGCTTTAGACAACTCAGAAAAGCCATGGCCGACCCAATTCCCATGAGCGTTCTTCCAAAAGCGGCAACGTACACAGAATCTGCTACAGAAAACAGCAACGTACTTATACTGCAGATAATAGCAGCAATGGTTAAGACCCGCCGAGGTTTAAAGTAATCCATTAGGGATCCGGCCGGCACCTGTAAGGTTGCATAGGCGTTGTAATAACAAGCTGTTAAAATTCCAAGGGTACAGGCATCCACCTGAAAAGCCGTCATAAGATCGCCAGCCATAACCTTAGGAGAAGCGCGCAGCATAAACTGATAGCAATAAAAAAGGGCCGCACAACCCCAAATAAGCCAGCTTTTTTTATAAGAGATTCCACGATTCAAGCGACTGTTTTTCGCTTGAAGGTTTTTTGAGCCTGACTCGTTCATTATGTGACCACGTTAAATAACTTTGAAATTCTCTTTAAGTTTAAATTGTTATTGGGTGTGGGTCAATTCAGAAAGTCGTCTTTTCCAGAGTTATCTCCCGACGAGTACAGAGGGCGCCGCAAAGATCGTCAGCGGGGCTAACCCCCATCTAATCTTATCGGCCCAAAGGGATGAATCCGCTTAACGTATCTCACCGCAACCCTCTTAACCTACTTTGGCCAGAGATACAAAAATCACAAGGGGGCAGTCAGAAGCTGTGATAAAAGCATACCTTGACTAAAAATCGCCGTCGCATTTGTAGTTTTGGCTCCTCAGTAGCATAACTTCAGATTCGCATTGGTCTTTGTTTTTAGGATCGCCCCCAGCAAAAGGAGGGTGATTCTGACGACAACGCTCTACAGCCCCTGAGATTGCAGCGAAACCCTCACAACCTCTTCCAAGTTTGCCCAGAGCTTCACAAGTATCAATAACATATTTACAATCTACACCCTTGCTTTCTTGAACAAAGACTACTGACATAAGAAGGAGAGCGCAGGCGCCCGTCAAAGCAGGTACGATTTTAAATTTTCTAGACATATTCATTTTCCTTTCTGTTTTTTGTTAAAAGATGGAGTCTATGATCAGTATAGCTTCATTGGGTTAAAATTTTATGAATGGGGATGATTTTTTTATGCCGCATCCTAATGAAGGTAAATGGATAGCACTTTGATATTTAAAAAATCCCCGCTTCGCAGGGAAGGACCCCTCACCCGCTCTTGTGACGCGACCTCTCCTACACCCCCCACGGGCGTCATCCCCGTCCTCGCGGAGGCGGGGATGACGCCATTTGATTAGCGAGTGAGCGCCTCTAAAACCTCACGCCCACCCAACCCTTGCTCAAGACCCAGACGCAAAGCATTAGTCCCTAACAAATAGTCGATGAAATAAGCATCATTGTTCCGTCCCATCGGTTCCCACTGAAAATCACCATAGTGTTCTTTTAAAAAGAAAATAATCTTAATGCCCAACTCAAAAGCATTAATATTGAGAGGATCGACGAGAAGGAGATGAGCGCCATGACACTCCTCACCCTTATATTTTCCTGACTGAGGCGTAAAAGTAATGGGCCTCGCTTGAATTCCACACCCCAAGGGGTTTAAATAATTCACAAGCGCCCGATGGTCTAATCCGGGCGCCCCCAGACAGGTGAAAGGCAAACTCGTGCCCCGGCCTTCGGAAACATTAGTGCCCTCTAATAACACGAGCGCAGGATAGAGCAGGACGGACTCCCAACTGGGAAGATTGGGCGAGGGGGAAATCCACGGATAGTGGTAAGGTTGATGATAGGGTGGACAAGGAATAATAGTCAGGGACCTCTCCCAAAAGGTAGCCAATAATTGCCCCATCGTTTGGCCATGTTGAAACGGTGTATCTACATAGCCGACCAATGAACGAAACGCCGGGTCAAGCAAAGGACCTCTGACAGGAGAGCCCAAGGGATTGGGGCGATCACACACTATCACTTCAAGGGAAAGGTCAGCACACGCTTCTAAAAGCTTCGCACAGGTTGACACATAAGTGTAACACCGCAAGCCCACATCCTGCAGATCGATGAGCAAGCAATCGATAGACTCTTGCCTGAAGAACTCAAGGAATTTTTTATTGCCCCCATAGAGGCTAAAAAGAGGGAGTTCCAGGGTCGGGTCGAACCCATCTTCCACCTTGATGCCCTCGCTGATGAGTCCGCTCCACCCATGCTCAGGGGTCAGAATGCACTTTAGCCCCTCCCCAAGTTTCTCGCGCAAGGCGTAGGCCGAGAGTTGATAGGTTTGGGTTAAGGAATTTTGATGGGTGACCAGCGCAACCCTTTTCTTGGCAAGGGATGTGATGAGAGCCTCATCCTGTAACAGGACATCGATGCCACACATAGGAAGAGTTTGAGTCATAAGGTGGGTTCCAATGCCACCACACCCGGCAAAGGCTTTCCTTCGAGCCATTCTAAAAAGGCGCCGCCTGCCGTTGAAACGTAACTGAAATCGTCCATAACGTCAGCATGGGCAAGAGCTGCAACCGTATCGCCCCCACCGGCTACAGACAGCAGCGAACCCTGTCGCGTTAGACGAGCAACGCCGGTGGCCACAGCCGTCGTGCCTTGATCAAAGGGAGGAATTTCAAAAACCCCAACGGGGCCATTCCACAGCAAGGTGTGACAAGACTGGAGGCGTTCTAAAATATGCGTAACGGTTAAGGGACCCATATCAAAGATTTTTTCATCACTTTTAAGGTCGGAAACAAGACAGGTTCTCACACTTTCTTCGTCTTCAAGGCTTGTGGCAACGACCCCATCAATGGGTAAAAGAATTTCACATTTCCTAGTCAATAAGGTCTTAGCCGTCTCCAAAAGATCCGGCTCATAGAGGGATGCGCCCACATCATACCCTTGGGCTGCTAGAAACGTATTGGCCATTGCGCCGCCGACAACGAGGACATCAACTTTTTCAGTCAAATGTTCCAAAAGAGGAAGCTTTGTGGAAACCTTTGCTCCCCCGACAATGGCCATTAATGGTTTTTTCGGATGGGTCAACGCCTGGGTCAATGCCTTGAGCTCTTCTTCCATCAATCGCCCCGCATAGGAGGGCAGGAGATGGGCAATCCCTTCCGTAGAGGTGTGTGCCCGGTGGGCAGCAGAAAACGCATCATTCACGTAGATATCGCCCCAGCGGGCCATTTGGTGAGCAAAGGTAGGGTCATTTTTTTCCTCCCCTTCTGCAAAACGAATGTTCTCTAAAAGCAGGATTTCCCCGGGATGAAGGGACTTAATTTTTTCATCAACGCGAGAGCCTTGGTATGCCTCACAAAAAAAGACAGGCGTGGGGCCCATGGCCTTTTTTAAGGCTTGAGCAATGGGAGCCAGAGTAAGGGAAGGATCTTCCCCCCGCGGCCGCCCCATGTGGGCCATAACGATGACCTTCGCACCCATGGCTGTGAGTTCCTTCAACGTTCGTAGAGAACGCGTAAGGCGGGTCAAATCCGTAACCTGACCGTTTTGAGTGGGAAGGTTCAAATCAAGGCGCACTAAAACGCGTTTCCCCTGGGCTTGTAGCTGATCAAGTGTTAAAAAATTTTCCATAAACGTAACCTCTCTTTTCTTCCGTGTAGCATATTATTTCTTCTGAAACGAAGCTATATATTTTTTCCTCAAATGGCCAATTAAGGACACTAAAAAATTTGCGTTTTTTCCTCTTTTTTGAGAAAGTAAATGTAAGATAGGAGAAATCCACCAAATTCAATAAATAAGTTAAATCCATGCGGAGAAAAAGATCATGACTCCAGACACCCTTACACCAAAACGCATTTTGAAAGAACTTCACGAGATCTATCTTATGGCCTTGGGGAAAGCACAATATTCGGTTGCTTTGAAAATACAAGAACTTTTGGGGCGTGAGGTCGGTCTTTTTCTCGCTAAGAACAATGCGGCTGAGAAAAACAAAATATCCGTGGATGCGCTTTCCGATGAAGACATAACCCACCTCATCGAAGACCTTGAAGCTAAGCTTAGCACCCCCACACAAAAATAGGCCTATTTAAAATGGTTGACGTTTAAAAAATATTTTGTTACAAAAATAAAGTAAATATTTTTAGGGTATTAAAATGTTAAAATATGTTCCTTTGTCTTTAATTCTCGCTAGTCTTTCTGTCTCTACTTGCTATGGCATGGATGCTGAAAGCCGTAGGGAAGCCATCCGGGCGCGGCTGCAAAAAAAACGCGAAGGGCAGCTACCATCTTTCCAACCACCTCAACACCAAGATCCTCATGTTCTTGCTCAATTAACTGAATTCGCAATATTGCAGCAAGAGATGCAAAGAGCTGCCATACTGGGTGAACAAATGGAATCGTTGCAAGAAAGGCTACAAGGAGCTTCTTCACCACAAGACCAAATGGCTTTAATAAAGGGGATAGTAGGATTAGCAGGGAAACAAACACAACTAATCTCAAGGCATACCCAAAGGCAATTGGAACCTCAAGAGAGATTCCTAAATATACTAGTAAATAACAGGCCTAATCATAAAAATACGGTGTATGAAAAATATACAGGTGAAATTAAACATTTAATTGGTTTAGCAAATACGATTGGTAAGATTCAAATTGAGAAAATTGGACAATTGGATGATAGGGATAGAGTAGCTCTAACACAATTGCCAATTATTAAAAATAATCTCTTAGAAAGCTTAAAATCAGGTTTAGAATTTATAGAGAAATTTTATGCGCATCCTGTAAACAAGAAAAGGTTTGCTGATGATCGTTATGAGGGATTCTCTACAGAACAAATCGCTGCTGTTAATATATTGCCCTTTATACGACATGATTCTGCAAGATACGACGAGATGCTCTCTAGAGTCTTTTCATTAGATATGCCGGAACCCCAAATAACTGCTGAACATGCATCAAGACTCATTGAAGATCATGGAACGCAAAAGCCAGGGGCATTACTAAAGGTACTGCTTTCCTCTATTGAAGAAGCAGATTTTAATGATCCTATCTGTCTTATGAAACAATATGCATCACTTTTGGAATATGGATTAAGCGAACTTTATAAATCAAATAAAGCGAAGGATGGACTCACACTTAAGCGTCGTCGGTTATTATTTTCTTTTTCAAATGGTGAGGTGGAAATCTGTTTAAAATTTTCCCGCCAACTCTTTCCCTATGTTCAGAATATGCAAAAAGTTCTGCAAATAGCCGAATATGATAAAATTTTTTCTTACCAGAACTTGATTGAACAAGAGCTTGATGCACGAAAATTAGAAGTCCAATCTCCTCCTCCATTTTCAAGAAAGACGATTGAAGCGCTGCAAGTCAGATATCAGGAGCGGGAAATTCCTGAAAAAGAAACACCGATTGAACCACCTGTAATTATTAAGAAAAAACTTTTGCCTGCTAAAGAAGAGGGGTCCGTCATCACAAGCCCGACTGAGGATTATTCTTCACCTTCTACGCCTCAAAATCTCAAGAAGGGTTATAAGGGGCCTGCTGATACAGATCTTCGGTACCAACGTAAGCAAGACGCTAAAGACATGAAGAAGAAAAATGTTCAGCCCCTGACGCAACCTATAAAATTGTTCACAGAAAAAACTGAACAACCGAAAGCTCATACCTCAATTGTTAAAATTGGAGGGGGGCCCTTTAAAATCTATAAAAGAATCGTGGATGGAACATTTAAAGGTTCTATGGAAAAAGTTGTTCTCCTCATTGAGGCTTTAGGAGGAAAGGTTGATGAAGGAAGAAGCGGTTCTCGTATTAAGTTTGAATTGCCTTATATTACTCATCAAAACACAATGGCCTATCATGATATGTTACCTCTAGAATATGAGGGTGAGAATGACGAGGTTGAGCTTGAAGTCTTGAACGCGCCAGCAGTAAAGGGTCCAGTTCTTCATGACGGTATGCATGTGCCCCATAAAAAAAAGTCTAGCAAATTGCGTCCAGAGCATATTGATGATGTTAAGGCAATCCTTATTAAGGCTGGGTATATTGAAGGGGCTGTTCAAAAGCAATAGAGAATTGTTGGGTAGTCGGTGCATCCGGAAAGGCTAGGGTGTTCAGCAGGAGTTAAACTTGTCAGGGTAAGAGTCAGAAGCCCTATAGCGTAAGTAGCAACATGGAAGGAAACTGAGATGTTGAAGCCTACAGGTAAAGCCCTCTCAAGGATGGGATGACAGATTGAGAGTGTAAAAACTCAACAACAAACATTGTTTTGCATTCCGCAATCTATTGATTGTAGGGGTAAAAAACTCCGCCGCTATCATCCCGGCCTTGAGCCGGGATCTAATTTTATGGACCCAATCTATGTCATCCTATGTTTTGAAAGAGGTTCTATTGCAGAACCGGACATTATCAAATTGCGCTTACACCCCACAAAAATAGGTTGAAAAAAGGCCTGGGTCTATTTAGGATGAACTTTGTGAAGGATACCTATTTTTTATATTTTTATTTTTAAAAGGGAGAATTATTATGCGTTATTTAAAAAAGATTAGCACTCTAGCCCTGTTCGCAACAACCGTATTAGGAAGCATTCCTTTTGCTCACGCCATGGAGCAAACTGAAGAAATAAAGGGACTAAAAAAATTGCCATTTACGGACATTAAAGTAGAGCCTGCAAATAAGGGAATGACGGTTCTTATATCTGTCGAAGAGACAGAGAAGGGTAATTTTCGCCCCTTAACTTCCTTTGAGGAAGCAGAGCAAGTCATAAAAACTCTGATCACAGTGTATGGCGAGTCCCCAGAAGACGAGAAAAAAACAAGATTTCCTTTGGGAATCCGTAAGCGGGAAGAGGGTACAGTCGTCTTCAAAGAAGCAGAATCAGACGATGCTCAGCCCACCTATCGCTTGCTAACTGCGGAGCAAGCCACTGAAAAGCTTCAAACGATGCTCGCTTCCGTAAAAGCTGAAGAGTCTAAGAAAGAAGAACCTCTGAAAAAGCGCATTGCAGCGGAACGAATAGAGGCAGAACGACTTGAGGAAGAAAACGCTGCAACTCTTCAGTTTGAAAAAGAAAAGGCCGAGTTACAAGCTGTATTAGAAGCGCAAGTACTGGCACTCGAAAAACAAAATGCTCAAACCCTTAGACAACGGCAAGAGCAAGAAATAGCTGCCTTAAAAGCACAACTTGCTCTACAGGCTGAACTTTCTAAACAACAAGAAGCTGCTGCGGAACAAGAGAGGCTAAGACTTGAAAAAGAAGCGGCCGTAGCTGCACAAGAAACGCTCAGAATTCAACAAGAAGCCGCGGCTCAAGCCGAGGCCTTGAGGTTACAACAGCAAGAAGCCGCAGCTGCACAAGAAACGCTCAGAATTCAACAAGAAGCCGCGGCTCAAGCCGAGGCCTTGAGGTTACAACAGCAAGAAGCCGTAGCTGCACAAGAAACGCTCAGAATTCAACAAGAAGCCGCGGTTCAACAACAAACGGTACTGGGTTACACGCCAGAGCGAATCGAACATAATATCAATACAGAAATCACTAGAGGGGCTGAATGCGCTACCAATTTTTTGAAAAACGGTAAATGGAAGCGCGATAAAAAACATAAAAAGTAGTTGTTTAGTAAATAAGGGTAAACGCCCGCGGCGGCGTCATTTCCTGTTGTGGGAATGATAATAGGGGCTTCATCCGTATAAGTTGAGATCCCGGATCATCCTCGCGAAGGCGGAGACCTGGATGACGCCGTCGGGTGTTTTTGTCTATATTAAGCCGTGCATTTAGCTTAAACGGTGTTTGCGATAGAGTGAATAAACCTCTCCGCTGTCATCCAGGTCTCCGCCTTCGCGAGGATGATCCGGGATCTAAAACTTATGGACGACGTCCATAAATGGCAACGGCGAGGGTGTTAGAAACATATTTAATATCAGTAGCTAAAAGGACGTTATGACCCTTCATTCAAAAAATGCACTCTATCCAGCAATAGAGCCCTATCATACAGGGTATTTAAACTTAGATGGTTATCATCAAATGTATTGGGAGGAATCAGGGAATCCGACCGGGGTTCCTGTCCTCGTTATTCATGGTGGGCCAGGTGCGGGATCGTCTCCCCAAACCCGTCGTTTTTTTGACCCCTCTTATTACCGTATTATTTTGTATGATCAACGGGGGGCTGGCCAATCTCTTCCTCACGGGGATTTAAAGGATAACACCACACCCCACTTAATTGCAGATATGGAAAAGCTGAGAGCCCACTTGGGTGTGGAGAAGTGGGTTGTTTTTGGAGGTTCATGGGGGGCGACACTCGGAATTGCCTATGCTGAAGCTCACCCCGATTCCTGTTTAGCACTCATATTACGGGGCATCTTCTTGTGTCGGAGGTCGGAAATTGAATGGTTTTTGTGGGGGGCTCAAACCATTTTCCCGGAAGAATTTCGTAAATTGGTTGCTCCTTTAAAGCCTGAGGAACGAACAGACTGGTGGGCCATCCTTCAAGCCTATTACAAGCTTCTCACCAATCCGGATTCTGATGTACATATGCCAGCCGCCAAGATTTGGAGCTGCTATGAAGGGGTGATAGCGACGTTACTCCCAAATCCGGACGTGGTCGCTGCTTATGATGCCACGGCATTGGGGCTTGCTCGTATCGAAGCGCATTACTTTCTTCATGATATTTTCTTACCCGAAAATGATCTTTTAAATAAAATAGATCGTATTCGTCATATTCCTACTGTTATTGTTCATGGACGGTATGATATAGTCTGCCCCATCATCTCGGCTGATGATGTGGTTCAGAAATGGCCAGAAGCTGACTATCGCATTATTCCCGATGGGGGGCATTCGGCTTTTGAGCCGGGTGTGCAGCGAGAATTGGTGAAAGTTATGGAAGAATTAAAAAAATTAACAAACAACAAAGGAAATACGTTTCATGAAACCATTTTTTTTAGCGGGGTTTTTAGCTGTCACAACCCCTATAATTGCTTGTAATTGTGCAAAAGAAGCAAAAGCAGTTACAAACCCATCCGGTCTCGCTTACGAAGATATCAAAGTTGGGGAGGGTGCAACCCCTCAAAAAGGACAAAAAGTAACGGTTCACTATACAGGGTGGCTGCAGGACAAGACAAAGTTTGATAGCTCCGTTGATCGAGGTGAACCTTTTACGTTTACCCTTGGTAAAGGTGAGGTTATTCCAGGTTGGGATGAAGGTGTTGCAACCATGAAGGTGGGAGGAAAACGCAAGCTAACAATTCCTCCTGAGCTTGCTTATGGTGTTCGGGGTGCTCCTGGAGCTATTCCGGCCAATGCGACCCTCATTTTTGATGTTGAACTTTTAGGAGTAAAATAAATGATTACAACTCCATCAGGTCTTATCTACAAAGATATAAAAATTGGTGAGGGCGCTTCTCCTGAAACAGGACAAAGCGTAACCGTCCATTATACGGGTTGGTTGCAGGAGAATAACCAAAAATTTGACAGCTCTCTTGATCGTGGTGAACCTTTTACGTTTATCATTGGTAAAGGACAGGTTATTGCCGGTTGGGATGAAGGTGTGGCAACCATGAAAGTAGGGGGAAAGCGAGAGTTAACGATTCCTGCTGAGCTTGCTTATGGTGCGCGTGGCGCTCCTGGAGCTATTCCTCCCCATGCGACGATTGTTTTTGATGTGGAACTTTTAGGTGTGAAGTAGGCTAAGACGGCCTTTCCTAAGCCTCAGTGAGACACCCCACTTCTTAAGTGGGGTGTCTCATTCAAGGATCTACTTTTTGAACCCCACCGCCCCGTTCCCCGCTTTCGCCGGGAGGGGCTCGTGGACACTTGTTTTATTTCTTCTTTAAGGCTGCAACTTTCTTTCCGGATAACTCCAGATAGACTAAGCCCATCGCTTTTGCATTAACGGCCCAGCCGAGCAATATCATAAAGAGGATCTGAAGAACCGATAAGACAATACTCAAGCTGGCCAAGATAGGCCCTCCAAAGCCCAAGAGGATGTTGATTAATCCGACAACGAGGCCAAGGACAAATGTGATGACAGAAATAGTCAGCCCTATCAGAAGGAGCAACCCAACAACACGCAGAACATTGCCTTTCAGAAGGCTCCAACTTGTTGTAAGGGCTTGACTCTGATCAATCGAAATCGCAACGGGATACAAGACAAGGCGAAACATAAGATAGAAACCATACAGACCAAGAAGGATGCCGAGAATCACATCCACAGCTACGCTTTCGAAAAGAGCATGAGCGCCTATAATAATTCCTGCCGAAATCAACGCATATATTCCCGCAAGAAGGGAAATAAGGATTAAATACAGAACCATTTTTAAAAATCGCATATTAAGGTTGAGAGTTATCCAACTCCTTCCCCCTTCTTGCAGAATGGCGTAACGATACCCATTGATGTGAAGACTCATCATGGCGATAAAATAAGCTAGCGCAAAAACGATACCGCCAAAAGTAAGAAATGTTGAAAACTCCGTTGGAACCTCTTTAAAAGAATGCCCATCGGACATATAAGCAAATCCTAGAAAAAGAGCGCCGAGAGCCCAAATGAGAATGGGGGCGTAAGCAACTCTTATCCATTCCCTTTTGTGGGAACGAACGTTTTGAAAGCTTTCGCTATATATCTTCATAATTTGAATCTTCATTTCTAACTCCATTGAATAAAATGGTTCTACATAGTTATATGTTAAGCCCATTATGTTTAATATTTTATTAAAAATTTTGCCCTTTGTATTTTTTTATAAATTCAGCATCAATTTTAGCTGATAGTTCTTGATAAATGAGTCCCATCGCTTTTGAAGTCAGCGCCCAATTGAACATTATCAAAAAGAGGCCAAAAAATGTTCCGAGAAAAACACCTATGGTAGCTAAGATAGCTCCTCCCGAGCTTAAAAGCAAGGTTAACGATCCCAAAACAAGCGTACCAATGAGTCCTGTAAAAGTAATAGTTAACCAAAATAACATGAATAAGACGATTAATCGCAAGGCATTACCCTTCATCAGATGCCAACTTGTTTTTATAGGTTCTTTCTGATCAACAGAAATTACGACCGCATATAAGGCGATACGACCTAAAAGGTAGAAACCATATAAGCCAAAAAGAGAAATAAGAATCACGTTTACAAATGTATTATTAATAATTGAATTGACGGCTTTAATAACTTCTAAACAAATAAATAAGTACGTAATTCCCGTAACGCCAACCAAAATTCCATAGATAATTATTTTTACAAAGCGCATATTTAAGTTGTAGCTTATCCACCGATCTCCTCCTTCATTGAGAACGGCGTATCGATATCCATTAATAGAAAGACTCGTCGCAATCATGAAATTAATTATGCGGTAGGCGATAGCAGAAATAATAAGCGAGATCAAAAATACAGTGGGGTCGTCATTCGTGTAAAATAGTTTCATCTCTTCCAATTTAAAATTATTTCCACTCAAGCCAAAGGGGAATATAATTAAATTAAGACTCAATAACCAAAGGGTAAATAACCAGGTAAGGTAAGGTCCAAAAGCAACTTTAAACCACTCCCTCCTATGATAACGAACATCATAAAAGCTTTCTTTATAAATTTTTATAATGTTAATACTCAACTTTTACCCTCTAAAAAAATTTTTATATTTTTTATTTTACATATTTTATCGTAGTAAAATTAGTATTTTAGTAAAATTTCTCTCTTGACGTTTTTTTTTAATTTGGTATGCATAGGGGATGATAAACATAATAACTTGGAATATCAACTCTATCCGCTCACGCCTCCCTCTTTTCCTTCTCTGGCTGAAAGAGAAGGGACCGGATGTGGTATTATTGCAAGAAACAAAGGCAATGGACGATCAATTTCCACGGGAAGAAATTGAGGACCTGAACTACAATATCGCGACTTATGGCCAAAAAACTTATAATGGCGTGGCTATCCTTTCAAAATTTCCCATCGAAGATATCACCTGTGGCATTCCTGGCTTCGAGGATGATCAAGCACGCTACATCGAGGCCGTGGTCAAGGGGATGAGGGTTGCTTCTGTTTATGTGCCTAATGGGATGGCTGTGGGAAGCGATAAGTATACGTATAAACTTGATTTTTTAGACCACCTGACGGCCCATGTTAAAACCCTGCTGACCTACGACGAAGCTTTCCTTTTAGGCGGCGACTATAATGTGGCACCTCAGGATCAGGACGTGTACGACCCAGAAGAATGGCATGAAAAAATCCTCTGCAGTACCCCTGAGCGAGAAGGATTGCGGGCCCTTGTCTATTTGGGACTCACCGATGCGCTAAGGGCCCTGCACCCCCAAGAACAAGATCTTTATACGTGGTGGGATTATCGGGGCGGATCCTGGCAAAATAACGAAGGCATGCGGATTGATCACTTGTTGCTTTCTGCACAAGCTGCTGACCATCTGACGGATGCTTATGTTGATAGAGATGTGCGAGGGCTTGAAAAATCCTCAGATCACGCACCGGTGGGTTGTCAGTTGAGTTTGTAGGGGTGGGGTTAAGAAAAATAACTTTTGACAATTATCGCAAATATGCTATACTCTAAAAATGAAGTGGCGCATTGATGTTCATCATAAAGGAAAAGAGGAAATTGAACTTCTTTCCGTAAAGATGAGGGCAAAATTAGAACACATACTTACTCTGTTACAGGAATATGGGCCATCACATGTTCATGAACCATATGTTAAACATTTACAGGATAAGATAGGTGAAATCCGCTTAAAAGATTCAGATGGAATTGCAAGAATCCTTTACATTTTGGCAAATCAAAAGAGAATTGTTTTGTTGCATGCTTTTATTAAAAAAACACAGAAAACACCAAAAGAATCTCTAGAAATAGCGTTAAAACGAATCCATGAGGTAGAAAATGAGTAAAACAATCCCATTTAAAGAAATGGCGAATGAGTGGAAAAAAAACACAGAATATAAAAAAGAATATAAAAATCTTGAAGCGGAGTTCGAAATTGCGCGTGAGCTTATTCACGCACGCGCCCGCGCCCATTTAACGCAGATGGAAGTTGCTAAACGCATGGGGACAACCCAGTCTGCTGTTGCCCGATTGGAAAGTGGAACAAAGTCCATAAGCCTTAGGTCATTAGAGAAATATGCTGAGGCTACAGGCAGTCATTTACACGTACGGTTAACTGTGTAACTACCCCTATCCTCAAAACGGCTCCGTTCCCTCCTCAAGGAGGGTGAGATATTTTTTGTATACATAAACTTTATCGCGCTTTTGACCGCTTATTTCTTTAACAATACCTAAATTTAATAAATGAGTTAAGGATGATCTGGCTGTGGGGGCACTCATATTTAATTCTTGGGCGAGCAAAGGCGCGGACACTTGAGGCAATTTTTTTAAATGCTCAAATATCTGTAAGCACGAAAATTTGGCTCTCCCTAATAAATTGATTTTAATAGTATCTTCTTCAAAAAGCTTGTTCATCTTTTCAGAAGTGAGAAGGGCTTGAGTTGCTGTTTGATGTATACCATCCAAGAAAAATTCAAGCCATGTTTCCCAAGACCCATTGAGTCTCACCTGTTGGAGCAAGTTATAATAAAGGTCACGATTTTCCTTTAAATACAGGCTCAAATATAAAATCGGCTCTGACAATAAGCTACTATCACACAACAGCAGGGTGATCAGCAACCGGCCTAATCGGCCATTACCATCAAGAAAAGGATGGATGGTTTCAAATTGCACATGGGCTAATCCTGCCTTAATAAGGACAGGTAGTTTACCCGTTTCATCATGTAAAAACTTCTCGAAGTCACTTAAGCACGTCATTAAATCTTCAGACGGCGGAGGAACAAACAAGGCATTGCCTGGCCTGGTGCCGCCGATCCAGTTTTGCGATCGTCTAAATTCCCCAGGCATTTTTTGAGTGCCCCGCCCTCCGCTAAGTAAAACTGCATGAATTTCACGTATGAGCCTCAATGATAAGGGAAAACCCCCTTTTAGCCTTTGCACTCCATAATTGATGGCAGAAACGTAATTTGAAACTTCCTCCACATCATCAAGGGAAACATTGGTTTTTTGCTGATGTTCAAAGAGAATTAAATCAGAAAAAGATGATTGGGTCCCTTCGATTTGGGAAGATAGCAAGGCTTCCTTCCTTACGTACATGTAAATAAACAAGGCGGTATTTGGTATTGATTTGGTCATGCTATTGAGCGCACCCAGTGCTTGTGTAGCCCGATCAATATGGGGATAGAGCCCTTGCAAATTGAGGGCTGGATGAGGGGGTAGCTTTTTGGGAATATAGGCCTTATAGGATTCGCTTGATATTGTTTGTATGACGTATGTGCCTATCCTGTTTTGATCATCCATCTTTTCTTAGTCCTTCGAGATAAGAAAGGATAGTGCCTTATCTTTTCTTAGTCAAGAATGAAAAGAAAAGTTAGACCCCATAGGTTCCATCCACACTTGATATGGCCAATAGAAAGTAGTGTCATCCTTGGGATAGAAGCTCTTGTTTTGTAAAAAACTTAGAACTTTTTGACCCGAGCATCTTCTTGGATGGATTCATTAACATGAGATCCTCGGATCAAGAAAATCCTTTGTTCTCCTTCGAAAAACAAGTCTTTTCTAGTCCTAGGATGACACGAAGTGGGGGAATTTTTCAAATGTGGATAGAACCTAGTCCTCAAACATGCGCTTCTGAATCGCCGTTGCTTTCACAACTTTCTGCAATTTTTCAAAGGCACGGATTTCAATTTGCCGTACCCGTTCGCGAGAAATTCTTAAGGTCGTCGAAAGAGTCTCAAGGGTTGTAGGAGGGTCTGTAAGACGTCGTGCTTTGATGATATAATAATCCCGTTCACTTAAGGATTTTAAAGCCGTTTCTAAAAGGATATTCTTTTTCTTACTTTCATCCCGTTCCATAATTTTGACATCGTGACTTGATTCATCATCCACAAGCCAATCTTGCCATTCATCAAGCCCTGATTCTTTGAGGGGTGCATTAAGAGATTTGTCTCCTCCACTTAGGCGCTTGCTCATCTCGATGACTTCTTGTTCAGTCACGTTGAGTTCGCCTGCGATATCCTTAATGGTTTTGGCGGAAATAATAGGCTCATCCAATGTCTGCATTTCGGATTTAAGCCGTCTCAAGTTAAAGAAGAGTTTCTTTTGGGCAGCCGTTGTGCCGATTTTCACCAGGGACCAGGAATGGAGGATGTACTCTTGAATATTGGCTCGAATCCACCACATAGCGTAGGTGGAAAAACGAAAACCTTTCTCTGGGTCAAACTTACGCAGGGCTTGCATGAGGCCCACATTGCCTTCCGCAATCAAATCGACCACAGGCAATCCATAGCCTCGATACCCA
The DNA here is from genome assembly GCA_013815465.1 of Alphaproteobacteria bacterium. Taxonomy (GTDB): domain Bacteria; phylum Pseudomonadota; class Alphaproteobacteria; order UBA9655; family UBA9655; genus UBA9655. Next base: position 61,006 of record JACDGE010000001.1, read on the forward strand.
CTGGCGATTTTGGCCACTAGCCTTAAGTGGGACGCCACGAGAATTTCAGCCGCTTTGGGATCATGATGTTCTTGCCAGCGTTTAGCGAGCATATATTCTTCGTCAGCTTTTAAGATCGGGAATCGTTTAATTTCAGCCAAGTAGCGCGTCAGTCCATCCACCATACTGGGAAGAGCTGCCACCTCAGGAAGAACAGGTAGTTGATTATTTGTTTCGTCGGACACTCTATTTAGCCTAATGTTTTTTACCTAATGTGTAACTCCTCCCCCCTGGTGTCATCCACGGACTAGAAAAGGCTTGTTTTCTTTGAAAACAATGATTTTTCTTGATCCGTGGATCTCAGAAACAAGTGCTCAATCAGATCCTCGGGTCAAGAAATACTAATGTTTTCTTTCTGAAAACAAAACATTTCTAGCCCAAGGATGACACCCGTATGAGAATACTCAGATGTTAGTTGTTAAAGCAATTCTAACACATGAATTAGGTTTCGCATATCCTCTGGAAGAGACGCTGCAAAATCAAGTTTTTCATGGCTTGTAGGATGAATAAAGGAAAGTCCCTTTGCATGAAGGGCTTGGCGTGATTGTGGCCACCGTTCTCCGAGGAAGGTTTTCAGAGCAGCAGGGACCGATCGTGGTTGCTTTCCATAAAGCGGATCTCCGATCAGGGGAAACCCTTTTGCAGTAAGGTGCACGCGAATTTGGTGGGTACGACCCGTATCTAGGCGACATTCGACCATGCTTGCAACGTTTCCAAAAAATTTTAAGACTTTATAATGGGTCCGAGCAAATTTTCCCCCTTCACGAATAGCCATTCGCTGACGGTGACGAGGATCTCGCCCGATGGGGCCTTCAATTGTTCCAACCTGAGGGAGCGCCATGCCCCACACAAGAGCGATATAACAGCGCCCCATCTCACGCGTCGCTAGCTGTTGAGCCAGGCTATGGTGGGCCTTATCATTTTTAGCAGCGATTAAAAGACCGCTTGTTTCCTTGTCCAGTCGATGAACAATCCCTGGGCGCTTTACCCCATTAATGCCGGATAGGCTCTCTCCACAGTGGTTCAGGAGGGCATTGACGAGGGTTCCGTCTGGGTTGCCAGGGGCAGGATGAACAACCATCCCAGCGGGCTTATTAATGACGATCACGTCCTCATCCTCAAACACCACCTCAAGGGGAATGTTTTGGGGTGTTGGATAAGCTTCTACGAGGGGGGGAACAGTCAAGTCAATTTGTTGACCACCTTTTACCTTAAACGCTGTATCCGTTATGGTTTGCTGACCCACCAGAACAAAGCCTCCTTCAATCAATTGTTGAAGGCGGGTTCGGGAAAGATCTGGAATTTTTAATGCCAAAAATTTATCAAGCCGCAGGTTGTGTTCGGCATGATCAACCGTGATTTGTTGGGGAGGAGAAGGTATGAAAGAGATAGCTCGTTCCTATGGATTGTAAGAAGTGCTGTATTGTAAGCGATAGATTATTAAAAAAGAAGTTTTTTAATGGGCGGACTTTACCGAAAAAAACCACCGTTTTGAGTTGCATGCTATTTAACCAGGAACTTTGAGGCCAGGTTTAATGTCCTTCATAACTTATCCGGCACGAGTTCCCTCAAAAAGGGAACTTTTAGGGGGTATGCTTCTTAAAAGTGTCGTCCCGAATTCTTAATATCCGGGACGACTGGCATGGTGGCAAATATTTCGTTCTGTTGAATCTTCTAACCCTTACCCCTGAAATTTGGAAGCTATGGAATTTTTCACACTTATTACTTGTTCAGTGACAGGCGCCCATAATTCATAATCTTCCATCACACCAAGAACCAAAGCAAACCCTGTACTATACGGTAGTGACACACCCAAAGCGCAGGAGCCCAAGTAATGGACCGCCCAAACCGAAGGACTATATTTAAGGGTTTTGACAGCAATGGTTATGGGGCGAACAGCCGTCCGCACAGAATTTCCAAGAGAAAGAGCATCATCTTGAAGACGCGTTGCGTAATTTTTTATAACAAAGCCGGTCTCCATAAGAGTAGAAGATGCGTTAAACGCTTGATGAATATAGGATCTACCAATGTAAATGGCTTTTGTAACCTTATATGCATCATCCTTTTCAAGGATCTCTACGCGTTCTTGGTTTCTTTCAGAAAATGTAGCTTGACCGTTTTCATATAACTTAATGACTTCATTCACATTTTTTGTAAGAGTTTCCTGGCTGATATCAATCTTGAGTCGAGTAACAGCCCTGGTAATGCCTGTAAAATCAAGATATAATTCACCCATTTTTTTAGTGCTTTGGATAAGAGTATTACAGACTAACTTAAGTGTTTCATTGCTTTCTTCATGCCCTTTAGCAGCAGCCGGATTCTTATCTCCTAACAATTTTAAGAATCGGTACTCAATATAGGGACAAGGTTTCAGCATCTCCTCCATCGCCATGCCGGCAAAGTCTGGGCCAATACTTAAGTCTCTATCCACTTCTTTGCTGCGACTTTTTGAAAATCCCTCAAACAATGCTTTTATAACCTTGATCGATTTTGACTGTTGGTTTTCAGGAGGCAGATTCATTAATTCCAATGTTTTTTTAATGGCATTTATTTCTGTTTTTAATTCCTCTGCATTTGCTTCACCCGTCTTTATCCCATTTTTCAGAGATTGTCTGATTATTGCTAAGCGAGACTTAAGATCAACCTTCTCTTGCCCGTATTGCACAAGCTCTGCTTTAAGTGTTTGCGCTTTGATCTGGTTTTCAGTCGATGTCCTAGGCAGGCAATTCCACAAATATTGTCCCATGGTCATCTCTTTGGCTTCGTTCTCAATGATTTGATTTTGAGCAGTGAGCTCTTCTTCTTTATCTTTCAACTTCGACCCATTTTCAGCAACCTGTTGTTTCAACTTTAAAACTTCTTCAGAGTTTTCCAGTGAATCGATTTTTTGGGTCAGATCTGTAATTTTTTTGATAAATCTTGAGTGTTCTGCCTCTAAGTTTTTTATTGATTGCTCTGCCTTTTGAACCATTTCTGGTTTCTTCTCTTCGAGAAGCTTCTGTAGGTGATTAAAAAGATATTGTTGAACAAGGCCGCCGGCATCAGCTTTATGAACAGCATACGCAACGGATGGTCCCACAAGATAAGGGGCGATAACCTTTTCATTTAAAGCATCGGTGGCAAACTTTAAGCGACATAGATCAAAAAAATATCCCGAATAATTCTCACTGATGTATTGACTCGGTTTCTTTTCAGGAGACAGGTCCTCCCCCGTTAAAATACTCACAGCTTTTACAACGTCTTTGAGACCAACTGCTTTCAAGGTAAGATGCTTTACTAAGGCAAAATTGATATCAATCAAAGAGCTTGCCAAGGAGCTGACGAATTTATCAGAATGTTTTATATAAAGGCGCTTTGATTCATTATAAGCGACCCAAGTCAAAACGTTATTCAATGAATTCTTAAATTCTTCAGAGAGCAGATCTTGAACGGCCTTACAAGATTCGTTGTAGAGGCTGAGTTCCCTGCTCATATTAAAAAAGGATTTGTAAGAAGAGGTGATTTCTTTGGAATTCACCTCTTCAAGTTGTATGGAGGATGCATCTGCTTTTGTTTGGAACGATATGCTCTTACCGTCTTCAGATGAATCCTTTAATTCTGTTTCCATCGCGATTGAACCAGTGACATACAAAGTCAAAGATAACGTCAATGCAGTTGTTTGTTTTAAGATTGATTTCAATTTCATTGTAACACCACCATTTAAATATTAATAATACTAATAAACCCGTGCCCCAACTGGGGGAAATAACTTTACCTTCTAGATATAGTGGGTGATGAGAAATTTACAACTACTTTTTTAAAGGATCAATTCTCTTTCTAAAGGCGCAAAAAAGGCATCAATGTCTTGCTCTGTCAGTTCTTCTATCCTTAAAGGTTTCCAACGGGGAAGGCGATCCTTATCTACCAAAACCGCCCGAATCCCTTCCCTGAAATCATGATTCATCACCATGCGTTGGCTAAGGCGGAACTCTTGTTTTATGCCTTCCACAAAGGACCGAGGAGGCCGTCTCAGCTGCCGAAAGGTCACAGCCAAGCTGGTGGGCGACTTAGTCTTTAGTATATTAAGGGTATTTTGCGCAAAAGGGGAGGGATCTTCCGCCAGACCTTCAAAAATTTCCCTTAAGGAAGCTTTTTTAAAATGGGCTTCAATAGGTTCGCGATGTGTTTCTAAAAGTCCCTTCTCCTCTGGATCTTGTGTATAATGGGACAAAAGACTCTCCAGCTCTCCACCGTGTTCAAGCTCTGCTTTTAAAGAAGGCAAATTAGAGGAACGCACAAAATGGGTTGCCAGACCAAACCAGAGGGCATCCCTTGCCTTAAGAGGAGTGCCTGTTAGCCCAACATACAGCCCCACCGGACTCGGGCCGCGGGTTAAAAAAGTTGTGCCCCCCACATCAGGAAAAAAACCAATTCCTGTTTCAGGCATAGCGAGAAGGGCTCTCTCGGATACAATACGGTGGCTTCCATTGACAGAAACCCCTAAGCCACCGCCCAGGGCAAGACCATCGATTAAGGCAACGTAGGGCTTAGGAGAGGAATGTATAAAGGTATTTAAGGTATATTCCTCACGGAAAAACGTGTCACAGGTTGCCACATCACCTGCTTTTTGAGCCTCATAAACGGCACGTACGTCCCCTCCTGCACAAAATGCCTTACCCCCTGCCCCTTGGATGAGAACGGTTGTGATGGAAGGATCCGTCTCCCATGTCTTTAAAAGCTGAGTCATGTCCCGAATCATCGCCAAAGAAAGAGCATTAAGGGCTTCTGGTCTATTCAGGGTGATCCATCCTATGCCGTTTTGGGCTTTGCTTTCGATCATTTTTCTTCCCTGAGAAGAGCGCGTGAAATAATCAGGCGCATAATTTCATTTGTTCCTTCTAAAATCTGATGCACCCGTAGATCACGCACGAAACGTTCAATCTGGTAATCTTTCATATATCCGTACCCACCATGCAGTTGAAGAGCTTCGTTGCAGACTTGAAAGCCGATATCCGTTGCGAAACGTTTTGCCATTGCACATGCCATTGTAGCCTCTGCTTTTTCATCCTGTAGCAATAGAGCCGCTCGATGAACCATCAGACGGGCTGCTTCCAGGTGGGTTGCCATATCAGCGAGTCGAAACTGCAGAGCTTCGAACTCAGCCAGTTTTTTGCCAAACTGGGATCGTTCTTTCATATAGGTTTGGCTTATTCTAAGGCAGGTTCGTGCACCACCTAAGGAGCAAGAGGCAATATTAATGCGTCCCCCGTCCAGAGCCTGCAGGGCAATTTTAAATCCTTCACCCTCCTCACCGAGCCGGTGAGAAACAGGAACAAGGCAGTCTTGAAAGATCACAGCTGTGGTGGGCTGGCTGTTCCATCCCATTTTCTTTTCTCGTTTACCAAAGCTTAAACCTGGTGTTCCTTTCTCAACCACTAGGGCCGTGATGCCGTGGGGGCCTTCTTCTCCTGTTCGGACCATGCAAACATAGAGATCGCTGACGCCCCCACCGGAAATAAAGGCCTTCTCCCCATTCAGGATGTAATGATTCCCTTCACGCACCGCCTTTGCTTTGAGGGAGGCCGCATCTGACCCTGCACTGGGTTCAGTTAAGCAATAGCTCGAAAATAATTCCATCGTCGTAAGGCGGGGTAGCCATTTTTGGCGTTGGTCCTCATTTCCGAAGGCATCCAAGATCCAGGACACCATATTATGGACAGAAAGATAGGCAGCTGTTGAAGGGCAGGCTGTGGCGAGTTCTTCGAAAATGAGCGATGCTTCAAGACGGCCCAAGCCACTCCCCCCATATGGGGGAGAAATATAAATCCCTGCAAAGCCCAGAGCTGCCGCATGACGTAAGGTATCGATAGGAAAAAAACAGTTCTCATCCCAGCTTTGAGCATAGGGTGCCATTTCCTTGAGCGCAAAAACCTGGGCGGTTTCTTGAAAAGCCAACTGCTCTGGGTTAAGATGAAAGTCCATGGTTGCGTCCCTTTTTTATCTTGCTTGAGTATGACAGAAAGGGGATAGAAAGCGAAGAATTTTGGTTGGGGAATTCTAAGGCTAAAAATGAGTATGGTAATAATGAATAAGAAAAATTTTTAAGTTCATTGCCCCCTTTCCCACTCTTTTCAGGATAGTGGCCCACTCGTGATGATGACCCTAGCGCTGCACCCTTGTTTCTTGAAACAAAAACGAGTAGTCTTCTCTCATCTTTTCTTACATTCATCAAGGGGTTTAAGATGAAAAAAATCATTTTTATTTTTTTAGCCATTCTCAGCTTAACCATAAGCGCAAGAGCAGAGCTCCGCATTGACGTGACAGAAGGAACATTTAAGCCTGTTCCCATTGCTATCACCCCTTTTAGCGGGAGTGGCGATGCTGCGGTAGCTGAAGCTGGCCGAGAAGTTACGGAAGTGATTGTGAATGACTTGGAAAGTTGTGGTCTCTTTAAAGTTGTGGATCCAGCAGCTTATATCCAGTCCGCTCAAGATGTTATGACTCAACCGCGGTTCGCAGATTGGAAAATCCTTAATGCAGAAGCCCTTGTGGGGGGCCTGGTCTCCAGGGATGGGGGCAACATAAAGGTTGATTTCCGTCTCTTTGATCTTTTTACGGAAACTCAACTCGAAGGATTATCAAAAGTAACGAGTCAGGAAGGATTACGCCGCGCCGCTCACCAAATCGCAGATGCCATTTATGAGCGCATCACAGGTGATAAGGGGTATTTTGACACGCGCATTGTCTATATTGCAGAAAGCGGCTCTGAAATCGACAGGAGGTATCGTTTGGCGATTATGGACCAAGATGGAGCAAACCATCAGTATATTTCAAGTGGTAACTCCCTCGTTTTGACGCCTCGTATTTCTCCCGATGGAACGAAAATTGCCTACGTGGATTTTGGAACACGGGGAAAATCGCCTAATCTTCATATTCATGACCTTGAAACGGGCCAATCTTATGCTTTGGGGGGTGAATTTGGACAAAAAATATCTCCCCGCTTTTCTCCCAAGGGTGATCATATTATCCTGAGTAGTGCCAAAGATGGAGCCACCTGTCTCTATCGATTGGATTTGGGAAGTAAAAGAATGGAAAGGCTCACAACGTCATCTTCTACAATTGATGTGTCTCCTTGCTATTCACCAGATGGGTCACAAATTGTCTATATCTCTGATAGGGGAGGCAGACCACAAATTTACGTGAGACCTGCAGGCGCAGGGAGTGAAGGGACCCGTATTAGCTTTGGCAAGGGGGGATATCAAAATCCCGTATGGTCTCCCCGCGGCGATTTGATCGCCTTTTCCCGGCAAAATGGGAACACGTTTTATATTGGGGTTATGAAACCTGATGGATCAGGGGAACGTATGCTTGACACGGGTTATTTATTGGAAGGACCTACCTGGTCCCCCAATGGACGGGAAGTCATGTATACGTGTCAATCTTCTTCCGGCGGTAAGGTGGGGATACGCAGCGTGGATATCGTTGGTTTTCACAAGAGAGACGTTAATATCCCAGGGGAAGGATCTTATCCCACTTGGTAGAGGTTGCATTAAAAAATCCCCCACTAGTATTATTATCCATGCAGGTGGGGATCCAACCTTTCATAAAATTTATGAATTTTTCCTATGGCCCTTCGTCTTCTTGAAGAGGATAATTCAGCAAAAGGCTCACTTTTTAATAGGTTTGTTGTCTTACATTGTAGCTCTTGCTCCTTTTCCTTCAATAGGTTATATTGTGTCACAGAGTCTTGCTTTTTCTGACTAGGCATGGCATTACGTAACGCCAAGAATATAAAAAAAAAGAGACAAAGTTTAATAATTTTTTAATGATTGCTTGTTAACGTGAGTGAGCAAGAACAAAAAAGGAGAAATAAATGCGTTTAAAAATTACAAGTCTTCTCGCGACGGCAGCACTTGCGCTGTCTGCGTGTGGATCCTCAACAGAAGATTGTGTTGATGTTTCCGGTCAAGGTGGAATAGCTGGCCCTGCGGCTATTGCTGCTGCTGAAGCTGGATGTGCACCAGGATCAACTGCTGATTTCGTTGAAAATGTAGGCGATCGAGTTTTCTTTGACTTTGACAGGTCATTCGTCCGTGCAGACGGAATGGAAACATTGAAGCGTCAAGCTGCTTGGTTAGCACAATATCCACAGTACGTTGTGACCATCAATGGCCATTGCGATAAGCGTGGAACAGTTGAGTACAACTTAGCACTCGGCGAGCGTCGTGCATTTGCGGCGAAAGAACAGCTTGCTGCAATGGGCGTTGACCCATCACGCATCAAGATTGTCAGCTACGGTAAAAACCGTCCAATCGTTGAGCAAGATGGCAGCGAGTGGGGTTACCAACAAAACCGTGTCGCTATCACAGTTTTGGACTAATAAATTTACGAAAGTAAGTTTACTTCTAAAAAAGGCACTATCCTAACGGGTAGTGCTTTTTTTTGTTAACGGGGTGTTTAGGTAATGTACTTTTATATAATGTGGACGTCATGATTCACATTTGTCTTTCGATTGAAAGAATAAACACGTCCAAAAGCGTCAAGGGAAGAGGTTTCATGAGGAAAAGTCAAAAACGGCTTTATGTGTCTCCAACTTGAAATACTAAAAAAATATAAAAAGCATGTAACTGATTTAAAAAATTATATGATGACTTCTTCGTAGACTTGCGAAGGGTTGTGATTTCATTCCTCACCCTCAGAAAAGATTTGACTCTCTCAAAAATTTTTGCTATAGGTAGACTTATTCTTAAGGCAACCCCCAGTGAAAATATAATATGAATTTAAAAACTTTAAAAACAAAGACACCTATTGAACTGTTAGGTTTATCAGAAGAACTTAATATTGAAGGCGCAAGTACTCTCCGAAAACAAGACATGATGTTTGCCATTTTAAAGCGTATGGCTGAAAAAGGTGAAACCATTTTTGGGGGAGGCGTTGTCGAGATTTTACAAGAGGGTTTTGCCTTTTTAAGATCTCCCGAGGCGAACTATTTGCCCGGTCCAGATGATATTTATGTGTCACCTAGTCAGGTGCGGAAATTCACTTTGAAAACAGGGGATACGGTCGAAGGCGAGATTAGAGCCCCCAAAGATGGTGAACGTTATTTTGCTTTGTTGAAGGTTAACACAATTGATGCGCAACCTCCTGAAGCCATTAAACATCGTATCAATTTTGATAACCTTACGCCTCTTTATCCAGACGAAAAACTAAATCTTGAATTGAATGATCCAACTTACAAAGATCTGACCCAACGGGTCATTGAACTCGTGGCTCCCATTGGAAAAGGTCAACGTGCCCTTATTGTTGCCCCCCCGCGTTCGGGTAAAACGGTAATGATGCAAAATATAGCTCATGCCATTGCGATGAATCATCCTGAAGTCACTTTGATTGTCTTGCTGATTGATGAACGACCTGAGGAAGTGACAGATATGGCACGTTCTGTTAAGGGTGAAGTCATTAGCTCTACCTTTGATGAACCTGCATCAAGACACGTTCAAGTGGCTGAAATGGTAATTGAAAAAGCAAAGCGTCTTGTCGAATTAAAACAGGATGTTGTCATCCTTTTGGACAATATTACCCGACTCGCTCGTGCCTATAACACAGTTATTCCTTCTTCTGGAAAAGTCTTGACGGGTGGTGTGGATGCTAATGCCTTGCAACGTCCAAAGCGTTTTTTTGGTGCGGCCCGCAATATAGAAGAAGGTGGTTCGTTGACCATTATTTCTACTGCCCTCGTGGATACAGGTTCGAGAATGGATGAAGTGATCTTTGAAGAGTTCAAGGGAACAGGAAACTCGGAAATTATTTTAGAGCGCAAACTTTCTGACAAACGTACCTTTCCTGCAATTGATATTACAAAGTCAGGCACCCGTAAGGAAGAATTGCTAGTCAGCAAAGATCTTCTTACAAAGATGTGGGTTCTTCGTCGTGTTCTTCATCCTATGGGCAGCATTGACGGTATGGAGTTCCTTCTGGAAAAACTTCGGAACACAAAGAATAATGCAGAGTTTTTTGACTCCATGAATTCCTAAAATGCATGATATTGTTTCACGTGAAACAATTGGCCGCCTTGAAAGCTACCAAAATATTCTTGAAGTTTGGCAAAAAAAGCTAAACTTGGTCTCGTCTTCCTCGCTTCAAGAGGCTTGGGATCGACATTTTAGGGATTCCTATCAACTCCTTTCCTATCTTCCCCAGAATCAAATTTCTCTTATAGATCTAGGGAGTGGTGCCGGTTTCCCCGGTCTTGTTCTGGCGATTTTGCGTCCTGAAAATTTATCAGTAACGTTGGTTGAATCGGATTTTAAAAAGTGCGTCTTTCTAGAAAATGTTTCACGTGAAACAATGTCCTCTGTTACCATCTTGCAATCGCGTATTGAATCGCTCCCAAATTCGGTGCAAGCTGATGTGATCACCGCCCGAGCTCTTGCCACTCTTTCCCACCTTCTCGATTATGCTTTCCCGCTGATGAAAGAAAAAAGCATTTGTTTGTTTCTAAAGGGGAAAGAAGCGAATAAAGAAATTGAAGAAGCTCAAAAAAAATGGATTTTTGATCTTGAAATTTATCCCAGTTTGACCGATTCTACGGGTAGAATTTTAAAGATTGAACATCTCAAAAAAAAGTGATTTCACATGACTAAAATTATTGCTGTCGTTAATCAAAAAGGTGGGGTTGGTAAAACAACCACGACCATCAACCTTGCAACAGCTCTTTCAGCTTTTGGAAAAAAAGTTCTTATTATTGACTTTGATCCCCAAGGAAATGCCACAACCGGTCTAGGAAAAACAGAAAAAAAAGGAATTATGGGAAGCTACGAACTGCTTGTTGGAAAAGTAGATTTTCATCATTCTTACCAAAAAACGTCAATTCCCCACCTGTATTTAATGCCTGCAAGCGTGGATCTTTCAGGCGCGGAGATTGAGCTCGTGCATCTACCCAATAGGGAAAAGTATCTTTCTCAGTTCCTTAAGGACGTAATTTTTTTTGATTACATTTTTATTGATTGTCCCCCTTCCCTTGGCCTGTTAACTTTAAATGCTCTTGTGGCTTCTGATCGGGTTCTGGTCCCCTTACAATGTGAGTTCTATGCCTTGGAAGGACTGAGTCAAATTCTTTTTACACTTTCTCGCGTTCGTAAAACCCTGAATCCCACTCTTGAGCTTCAAGGGATTCTTCTAACAATGTTCGATAACCGTAGTAATCTAAGTACGCAAGTGGCAAACGATGTGCGTCATCATCTTAAAGAAAAGGTGTATAAAACCCAAATCCCAAGAAACGTTCGGATTGCGGAAGCCCCCTCTTTTGGAAAGCCGGCCGTTGTTTATGATTTGCATTGTCAGGGCTCACAAGCATATATTCAACTGGCAAAAGAAATTTTATTTCAAGAAGGGGAGTTAGCCGCATGAATGACACCAGAAAACAAGTTTTAGGGAGAGGTCTCTCTTCTCTTTTAGGAGCTTCCTCCGAGGAAGAGAATACAATTAATCAATCTCCACCCTTAGAAGTTCCCATCCGCAAGCTTGAAGCGGGATTGAACCAGCCTCGTCGTACTTTTCCTGAAGTGGAGCTGAAGGATTTATCGCTTTCAATTAAAGACAAGGGGGTTCTTCAACCCATTTTAGTACGTATGCACCCTCGGATTGCGGGACAGTATGAGATCATCGCTGGTGAACGCCGGTGGAGGGCCGCAGAGCTTGCAAATCTTAAGACAGTTCCAGTCATTGTCCGTGAATTTTCTGATGCAGAAGCCCTTGAAGTGGGGCTTTTAGAAAATCTTCAACGACAAGATTTGGATCCCATTGATGAAGCATATGGATATCATCGTTTAGCAGAAGAGTTTAGCCATACTCAAGAGACCATTTCTCGTATAGTCGGTAGAAGCCGGAGTCACATTGCTAATACTTTAAGGCTTTTGACCTTAACTGAGAAAATAAAAAATTATTTAAAAAATGGACAGCTTTCAGCAGGTCATGGAAGGGCACTCATTGGGTGTGAAAACCCTGATCTTCTCGCTGAAATGATTATTGAAAGAAACCTGAATGTGCGCCAAGCTGAAACCCTCGCCAAACATGGTTTTTCGAAAACTGAGGGAGATTCAATACCAAAAGCTTCTGATCCTGAAAAGGAAATAATCCGCCAACAAATAAACGATATATTAGGCATTCCTGTTGATCTCACGCTCAAAGGTTTGGGAGGGAAAATTGTCATTCATTTCAAAAATCCCAATGAATTAGATCAAATTATGAAAAGACTTAACTCTATTTCGGGTGAAGGATTGTATCCTTCAGTGTTCTTGAACTGAGAAGTAATATTTTAATTCGAGATGTTAGAAGCTATGGGATCGGTCATCCGGGGTTATCACTATAGAACTTGAGTAATGATCCCCCCCTGGCACATTGTTTCACGTGAAACAATTTGGAATTGAATCTCAGCGGGGGGTTCAGTAAGGCCTCTAAATGAACTTAACATTAATATATTAATTCTCTTTAATTTTAGGTCCTGAAGAAGTCTATGGATGTTGGGGGCTGGTGCAGGATGAGCATGGTTCGTGGCGAGAGTGGCAGTCCAAATAGCGGGGGAGGTATTGATTACTTTGCCATTTTAAGTTCCTTCCCGTTTTTTTACCCCTCGCAGGGATGGATGGACGCACCACCTTTAGATAGTGATGCCTTCGTCAATAATATAGCCCTACTTTTTCCCAATTTTATAGATTTGTTCCTCTAAACCCTCATGGCATTTGCCTACAAACCAGAGAAAGTGCTCTACATTTTCCGGTTTTTTAAACCATAACTTGTCTGAACCATCATGGGCGTGGAGGGTTAAATGAACATTTGGATCAATGTTGTGCGTGGCACTGATGGTATTTCCCTCCCAAACCCAAGTTATATGTGGCAACCCATTGAGCGTGCTAGTAATTGTTGCCTCCGTTAATTTAACATCTGACTTATTATGAGCGTGCTGAAGGGCACGGACCAATTTTGAAAAAGGTGTCTTTTCTTTAGACGTAGATACAGACTCCTCTGAATGAGATATCTGTTCTTCAGACTTTGACTGACTTGGTGAAGTTTTAGCTTTAGATATTGATTGATTCAACTTTTCTTCAGAAGCTTTCTTCTGTTTTTTCTTAGATGTGAGAAATGTTTTTAAACTCATTTTTGTGGAAGGGGTTTTGTTTTTCTTTAATGTAATTGAGCTTTTTTCATTTGATGTTGCTACTAAAGTTTTGGGAGATGAGGAGATTTGAGTCAGGGACAAGGTCCTTTTCATTGGTTTTCTTCCTGTGCTAACAAGGGGTTCTTCAGAAGGTTTAGCGGTTGTTGGCCAGTTAGCAAGAGATTGGGTTCTTTTCAGGGTTCTATGGCTTTTAATTAAATCTTCGGGCCCAGCATGGCTTTCTTCTTGTGATTGGTTGGGTGCTTGATCAGAGACTGCGTGATGAATGATAGGAAGAAGCTCTTTTTTCTTGTCTTTTGTTCTATGTTCATTCAGTCCACCCGGTAAAGGCTCGAAAATCTTTGACATCTCAATTTGTTCTTCAATTTTTTGTGGAACTGTACTCACGCTGGAGATGGATATTAGTTCTTGAATGGCTTCCTTTGATGAAGAGATATGCTGCAATTCAATAATCTTTTCAGTTTTTGCTTCTGGCGAGGAGGTTGAAACAGTGAGAATAGGGTTGCTTGTTTCAATAAAGTTCTTTTTATTGGAGAGAGAAGAATATTTTTCTTGAGAAGAGAGAATAACAGATGCAGATCCTTGGATATTCCCAGTTGGGGCAACACCCTTTGAAATTATATTTTCATTGTTCGTCGTCATATTTTGAGGAGGGGATGTCTGACTGCTCGTCTCATGCTTCAGATGCGTTTTTAAAGACCTTGTAGTATCTCGTAAGCTTGTAAAGCCTCGATACTGATAAGCTATGCAGTAAAAGAGATCGGTTGATAAAATCCCTCGGTGTAATTCAGAATCTTTATAACCAGCTGATTTTTTTATTTTCTCTACTGCTTTGAGCGCCTCTGGATTTCCCAGTTCAGCTGCTGAGCTCAACACGACCACAATATTAGTAATATCTTTATGATGAGGAGAGAACTCTTTTACTTTAGAGGCTTTCCCCAACATTATACAATAAGCTTGATAGCGCTTTGAACCTTGTTCGGTATCCAATTCTTTTAATATTTTTCCATGGTCACTTACATTCACTTTTTTCGGCGTTTTGTAACCCTTTGATTGTCTGAGCGCGGCTAACTTTTCTTTTGCTTCTTCATTGCAATCTTTGGCTTCAAGCAAAAGTTCTATGGCTTTATGAGGGGAGTTTTTCCACAGTTGGAGGGCCTCATTATATGCTTTATTTCCTTTTTCTTGCTTAAAACTACCCATAACATTGTGTAGCGCTTCTAACTGGGTCGGCGATTTCTGAGATTTTGTTAGCTTTTCAATATATTTCTCAATCCAACTCAGCGCTCCTGTAGAGTCAAATAAAACCTTAGTGAAGAGCGCGCGAGCCTGCTCGTCCTTAGCTTCCACAAGGGGGATAAGAAAAGTATAGTACGGGAGGTATTTTGTTTTATTATCCATTTTTCCATCGATTATTGTGCATAATCTTGAGTAAGAAGAACCGCAGTCTGCTTTGGCGCTCATCATAGAACACCATATGGCCTGATCCATATATTTTTTCTTTAGATCGAGATCATTCTTTTGATACCCAACTCTCCAATATCTCGCACTAAGGGCTTCAAGCGTCCTCACGTCAAGTTGAGAGTTAATTTTTTTATCTGATTTATCAAGAAAAAATAGGGCTTCGAGGAAGTCTGTCTCAAGCTTTATTCTTTTTTCTTGACCTTCTATTGTTGAAGAGCACGCCCCTTTCATCTCGTCAAACTTCTCTTCGTAAAGTTTTATTTTATTAGGATTACATTTAAAGACACACGAAAGAAAAAGAGGTGGATTGTCACATTGACGCATAAGAAGGGAAATCGCTGAAAATTCCTTAACCGAGCCATGCTCCAAACTTTCTTCTGGTTGTCGTTGGCAGGAGGATTTGGACAAGTCTTCTCCAATGGAGTCCATAGCTAGACAAGCGGTGGAAGACATGGACGCGCAAAGAACAAAAATATATTTTTTCAATAAACACTTAAACATTTTAAAACCTCATAATGGGTAACACACATAAAAACTGAGTTAAGGTACTATAATTAAATTTTTATTACAAGTTTTCCGTTTGATTATTGTCTAAGCAGTCGATTTCATTATTCTTTTCATGAGTTCCTGGCTCAATTGTGAGAGTGAAAGCCTTTCATACTTTACTTTGTACTCAAGCTGTAAGAGGGACTCTAATAAAGCTTTAATTTGCTCTATAGACCACTTGGAAAGGGCCGCTTGATAAATAGGTTGATCCTTGAAAAAAATGGGTGGGGTTAATTTCATCCACGTAATTGCGTCCGGCTTATTTTTATAGGGCATCAATTCATGGAGGGTTTGAAAAGAACGCTGGAGACTTCTTAACACAAGGATTAAGTCAGTGGCGCTGATGGTGGCTAATGACGTTGATATGGTTTTTAGATTCTTTAAAAGAAAGGGGTGAATCAGCGCTTGAAGGTCATCAGATGGGGTGGAAGACTCTAAAAAAGAAGCGTAAGCCGATTCGGGGACATCTCCGTAGAGCTTAATTTTTTCAAATGCAGCTAAAAGCCCCATATAATCGTTCTGGTAGGCCTTAAAGAGGAGGCCTTTAAACGGTATAGCAAGATTCAAATCCCCCGCTAAAAACTCAAATTCTGCGGTCATTAGAGGGGAGGCATAAGCCGCCATCGCCAGCGATACGGGGGAGGCGGAAAAGTGCGTGACGAGTTTGGATTGGGCGCGGGCCTTTTCAGAGGTAAAAATGAAGGTGCCCTCTTCCAGTTGATCGAGGTGCGTCAGGATTTTATCGGTCACATTCGAGACAAGGTACAGGGGGTTATCTTGAGGGGTTTCAAAAAGAGAGGGCTGGGAGAAGGAATGGGTTAAGAGTTCCTTCTCTGTTTTTATATCAAGTGAAGAAGAAGTTTTTCGGGCCAAAAATAAAATAATTCGATCAAAAACGGTGAGGTCATTTCCGTAGATGAAAAAATATCTATACTTTTCAATAGGTGTTTTAAAAAGAGAAGAAAAATTAGCTTTCATTGAGGTTGTTCACTTCTTGCGTTTCGAGGTTATTCGTAGTCCAGTAGCGTCATCCCGGAATTTAGGAAAGCTTGGTGACCCCTGCGAAAGCAGGGGGAGCCTTAACTTTTCTTAATATCCGGGCCCCAGAAAAGGCTCGATTCCAAGACTGGCCTCGATCCCCTCCTTCGCGGGGATGACGCTCGTGATGCGTCACTCCTCGCACTTCGAATCAATAAATGTAATAAGCAGCATAGAAATCTTTTCAGCCAAAAGACGAAGAGCTTCCTTCGCCGCATATTCTTGAGCCGTCAAATCGGAAAAATAATTTTGACTTAGGACGGCGAAAGAATTTATAGCTTTGGTTGTATGTGTGTAAACAACCTTATTTGTTTTACAATCTCTTAGGACCAGGATAGCTGTCACCGTCGCATTTTTTCGGCTTGCTGTTTCATCTCTGTTTACACCAATATCTGTGATGGCTTCCGTTAAAGAAATTTCAAGAATATATTGCGGACATGGAGGAGCACCTTCTGGTGTTAAAATGTCCACTAGATAATTTCTTAGAATTTGTCCATCCCGGTCTTGAATCGTCGCAATTTTGACGGGAACAGCTACACGGGATGACCCTCTGATGGGCACATGGAGAGGGTGAAAGCCACAGCTTGTTACGCAGCAGCACAAGCATAATAGAGTGACGATCCTAAAGAACAACATTTGCAATCCTTCCTGGGATATATATGAATTTTTTAACGATCTTATCTTGAACCTGTGCTTTCACAAATGGCAAGTCTAAAACAAGATTCTTGACGTTTTCTTCGCTCAGATCGGGGGAGATTTCGATCGTGCCCCTCAGCTTTCCATTGACTTGAATCGCAAGCTTTATGCTCTCTTCTCTTAAGAGGTCCGGATCTGGCTTTGGCCAGGATGCCTCATAAACAAACATTTCATGGCCTAGTGCCGCCCAGAGTGTTTCTGCCAAATGAGGAACGGCTGGGGCCATAAGAAGAACAAGAGCATGGAGCGCCTCATGAAGAGCCCATAATTCTGAAGGTTCCCGAGGAGAAAAATCTTCTATGGCATTGGTAAATTCTCGGAGACGGGCGATATAGCGATTAAGGTGGAAACGCTCAATATCTTCACTCACATGAAAGATGGTTTTATGGGTGCACTTCCGAAGTTCTATAGCATTGTCCGTAAACTCCAGCGGAACATCTGCCAACTTTATTGCTTTTATCATTGACACATGGGAGGAAACAAGACGCCACACCTTATTTAAATAGCGCCAACTTCCTTCAATACCAGCGTCAGTCCATTCAATATCACGTTCAGGTGGGCTATCGGATAGCATAAAAAGCCTGAGGGTATCCGCTCCATACTCTTCTACCATTTTGTTTGCGGGAATGGCATTAGATTTAGATTTACTCATTTTTTCAGAGCGACCCACTTTTATGGGGGTACCGTCAGTGATTTTGAAGAACTGTCCGTCTCGTTTTTCGATTTCATGGGGGTAGACCCATGCTCCGGCTTCATCACGATATGTTTCATGGCAAACCATACCTTGAGTCAGAAGATTTTTGAAAGGTTCAGAAATGGTCCAATAGCCACATTTCGCCAAGGCTTTTGTGAAAAAGCGCGCATAAAGAAGATGAAGAATAGCGTGCTCAATTCCCCCAATATATTGATCGACGGGTAACCAAAATTCTGATTTTTCCTTGTCAATGGGTTGAGGAAAATTCGGAGCACAATAGCGAATAAAATACCAAGAAGAATCAACAAAGGTGTCAAAGGTATCTGTTTCCCGCACTGCGGCTTCACCGCACTTAGGGCAATTCACATGTTTCCAAGTGGGATGATTATCTAAGGGATTTCCTGGTTGATCAAAGCTGACATCATCTGGTAACTTTACCGGGAGTTGGTTCTCGGGCACAGGTACAATGCCGCATATTGGACAATGAATTATGGGAATAGGACATCCCCAGTACCGTTGGCGAGAAACACCCCAATCCCGGAGCTTATAATTGGTTTCCCGCACGCCGATCTTTTTTTCTACAAGACGGCGGATGACTTCTTCATTTGCTTCTTTTACCGACAGCCCATCTAAAAAGTCAGAGTTTATAAGAGTCCCTTCTCCTTCATAGGGAAGAGAGACCTCCTCCGGCCCTTCAACAACAGGAAGAATGGGAAGCTTATATTTTTCAGCAAATTCGTAGTCTCTTTCATCATGGGCCGGACACCCAAAAATAACCCCAGTGCCATAATCCATCAGCACGAAATTTGCCACATAAAGAGGAAGGACTTTATCTTTTAAAAAGGGATGTTGAAGCGTTAAGCCTGTGTTAAACCCTTTTTTTTCCGCCGTATCGATATCTTTTTGGCTTGTCCCTCGCGCCCTGCATTCTGCCATAAATGTTTGAAGAGCAGGTAGTGATGTCGCCAGCTTTTCTACAAAGGGATGATCAGGGGAAATTCCAAGAAAAGTAGCACCAAAAAGCGTACCTGGTTGAGTTGAAAAAGTCTCTAATCCCTCCTCATTTTCAAGAAAGGAAAATCGAATGCGCACCCCCGTTGATCGTCCGATCCAATTTTTTTGCATGGTTTTGACTTGTACCGGCCAATTACCTAAATGGGCGAGATCATCAAGGAGTTCTGGGGCAAAATCCGTAATTTTAAAGAACCATTGGGAAAGTTTGCGTTGTTCAATAAGAGCACCTGACCTCCAACCTTTTCCGTCAATAACTTGTTCGTTGGCGAGAACCGATCCCTCTATAGGATCCCAGTTGACAAAAGATTCTTTTCGATAAGCAATTCCTGCTTTCAAAAAGTCTAAAAAGATCTTTTGTTCTTGACCATAATACTCAGGAGAACAGGTCGCAATCTCTCGTTTCCAATCATAGGAAATTCCTAAAGACTTGATCTCTTGCTTCATATGTTGAATGTTTTCAAGGGTCCACGTTTTAGGATGAACGTTATTCTTGATCGCTGCGTTTTCCGCAGGTAAGCCAAAAGCGTCCCACCCCATGGGATGAAGAACAGAATAACCACAGGCATGTTTGTATCGTGCAATCACATCCCCAATTGTATAATTACGGACATGCCCCATATGAAGGCGACCAGAGGGGTAGGGAAGCATCTCTAAAACATAGTATTTAGGTTTATTTTCTTTTGTCTCATAGATCGCGTGCTGATCCCAGGCTTTCTGCCATTTTTCTTCATTTTCTCGAAAATTGTATCTTGTGTCCATGGCTATTATACTACTTTTCTGTACGGTAATGGCGAGCTCGGCTGAGGATCGCATTTTCGAGGTCTCTCACAGTTTGTGGGTCAACGGACTGGTCCCTCCACTGACCAGCTTTATTCTGTTCTTGACGGAAAAGGCTAACTTTTAAGCCATCGGAACGGAGCTGACGATCCAGAATAAAAATGTTTATTTTTAACCGCTCATGGGGACTTTCAGGGGGAGAATACCAATCAGTCATGATAACCCCCCCAAAAGGATCAGCAGAAGCCAGAGGCATAAAGGAAATTGTATCAAGGCTTGCGCGCCATAAATGAGTGTTAACCCCCAAGACCGTATCCTCTACCTCTCGCTTTTTGGTGCCGCCAAAGGTTAGGACATCATTTCCTAAAAATTTTCCGAGTCCTTGATCACGGCGGTCTTCCGTTGTTTCCGTTCGCATCTCTGGTTTTATGAACTCAGATTCACACCCCGATAGGCTGAGGGCGAAGGTTAAGATTAGGATTGGAAATAATGACCGCATATGAATTTACCTCTACTCAAGAAAGTTCTTATCATATGCCCTTTGAGGGGGGAGACGTCAAGGGGATAATCCAGTCATGAGTCTACCGTAATCGGGGTTAAAGTCGTCTTTTAGGGTGGTGAAAAGCTTAAAATTTTTCTAAACTTTTTTCTTGACTCGGAAAAAAAGGGGGTAAAGATGGCAAAAGCTACCCTGAGTTGGGGTAGCCGTAAGGCAAAGATGCAACGAACATCTTTCCCTACTCATCACAACAGATCTTACAAAGGAGATCATATTATGACTAACTACAAGTTAGCCTACATCGAGCATGCTATTCAACTTTTAATCTGCAAACTTGAAAATGTCCAAGCTCAGACTGGATATGTTTGGCGCGAGCTGGACAGCATTCAGGCTGATTTGTATGCACTTTCAAAAGCGTATGGAGACTGGATTGTAGAGAATAAGGCTCTTTGAGATTTTTGGGGGGCGCTCACAAAGGCGTCATCCCCGTGTTCCCCGCTTTTGCGGGGACGGGGATGACGCTATTTAGTTTAAAATACCAACCGTGAACCAATAACAAACACATTGGCCTTGTTACTTGGAACGCCGCCCACGAAATCACAGGTGTTGTTTTTATTAAGCCTTTTGGCTTCCGATCGGGCTCCTGGGTTCTTCATATCGAAGAAAGCATATTCAATATAAACCCCTAAGCCTGGTGCAAGTTTTTGATCAACCGCTGCTGAAACCGCACTTAACTTAGCCTTTCTCGTTGAGTTATTGAGGGCTAATGATTTCCTCCAAGAATAGTAATATCCTGTACTAAACTTGGTTGCTCCCCATGTGTAGGAAATACCAAAATCAGCAAATTCGCCCGCGTTTACACGATGATTTTTGAATTCCCGAGAACGGTTGTTGTTTCCATATTCTGCGCTGAAACCAATGTTTTCATAAGAAAAGGTTCCTCCAAAAGCGTAACCAAACGTTTTTCTGCGATGGACAGCACCGGAGAATTCAGCATGGGTTCTGGCAGCAAAAACAGAGCTTGCGGACAAGGCCATTTCAAAACCATTGCAAAACTTGTGGATAAAGTTGATTGCGTTCGAAATATTATCCGTATCAAATGGCTTTTTAGGCGATGACGTACTGGTAATAGAATTGATATCGTCTTCGCCCCTGTGTTCCGTACGAGGAACGTAAGAGATACCTGCTTGTAGGCCATTCCATCTCGGCGTTATATAGGTTGCTTTTGTATCTCGACTGGTGTCTCCGATAAGGTTTACACTATGAACAACCCCTGTTGTATAGTTTACAACTCGATCAAAGTCTCCACCGTTAATGAATCCTGTACCGCCCCACTGGTCATAACCACCAAAGGTCATGGTACTAAGAACACCATTGGTGTCACCGACAATAACCTTGCCCCAACTACCACCAAAGAAGAGGAAGTTTTCACGAGCATTTTTCGTTGCATTTACGGAAGGCTCTAAGACGAAGACAAGACCATATTCCATGCCTGAGTCTAACTTTCCGTCAACAGAGAATCTTAGACGAGGATCATCAACGGAAAAAAGCTGACCCCTGCCAAATCTTTGGAAACCGCATGGGGAACCATCCTTAGCCTTTCGCAATAATTTTCTATCGTTATTAAAAAACCAGGAGTTAAATGAAGAGCTACCACTAATGTTGAGCTTAGGCGTTTCGAGGCCTGAAGGTTTCTCAACGGCCATAACGTTCGTGGAGGTTATAAAAGTAAGGATACTGACAAGGGTGGTGGTCGTTGAGTTAAAAATATTACGAATCATTTTCTTTTCTCCAGAGTAGAACCAATAGAAATCTTATATTGAACACGTTTCTCAGGGCGATTCTTATGAACATAAAAATCTCTACAGGAGTGCAGAGGCAGCCCTTCCACTTCCTTACGGAGCATCGCAAGGACGAGGTGGCGAGCTCTTATATCATTGTCTGCCCTAAAGCGTTTCCACTTATGATAAAAGACACTTGATTGAATTTCTATCAATGTTAAAGTTGATATGGAATTAAATTTTAGGAGGGTGTGTGACGCACGTGCCACAGTTTTAAAAGCTGTTTGGCAACCTTCCTAGTTGAGAGTAGAGAAAATGTTAAAAATTGACTTACAAATCCATGAACCTACTCTTTTGGCAGCTCTTCAAGAGCTTTTGCCTCAGGCTGGAATGTGCATTAAAGAAAATGAAAAAGAAGCGGATTGCCTTTTGTTCACACCCCCTTCTGTCGAGGGTTGCCGGCCGGCCTTAAATTTTTTAAGCCTTTCTCAGCCCCTTCGTTTTTTGGATCTTTTGCCCCTTTTGGAAGGTCTTCCCTATAGCCGAGAAATCACTTTTGCCCATTTTTCTTTGGATATACGCGAAAAAATTCTTAAAAACCTTAACACCCAAGAGAGTCAGCGCTTAACAGAAAAAGAATCTCAGCTCTTACGTTTTTTTTATCAACACAGGGGGGCAGATCTTTCAAAAGAAACGCTTCTACAAGAAATATGGGCCTACCACCCGGATGCAGAAACCCACACCCTGGAAACCCACATCTATCGTTTGAGACAAAAGGTGGAAACGGATCCTAATAACCCTCAGATTATCCTGAATGGGAGAGAGGGGTATGTGCTAAAGCAGTAGTCAGGGGCTAGAAAGATTGGTGTGGCTATACCCCTCCAGCGTCATCCCGGAATTTAGAAATCCAAGCCCTACGGACACGTGTAGGATTAGGATTTGTTAATGTCCGGGACCCAGGCTTGTTTGAGTTAGTAATTTCCTGGGTCCCCGCCTTTGCGGGAATGACCCTCGGGGGGAAAAATCCCTTACAAAATCATCCTGACCGGATTTTCAATAAGCTCCTTAAAGACTTTGAGGAAATTTGCCCCTACGGCTCCATCCACAACCCGATGATCAACGGAAAGAGTACAAGTCATCATCATGGCCGTTGTGAGTTTGCCACCACGGACGACGGGTCGTTCTTCGCCCCCACCAACCGCTAAAATGCATCCTTGGGGAGGATTTATGATGGCCGAAAACTGGGTGATCCCATACATTCCCAGGTTTGAAAGGCTAAAGGTTCCGCCTTGGAATTCTTCTGGCCTAAGCTTGCCTTCTCGGGCGCGAGCAGCCAAAGCTTTCATCTCAAGAGAAATATCCTTCAACCCCTTGGTTTCCGCCTGGCGGATCACAGGGGTGATGAGGCCTCCGTCAATGGCAACGGCGACCGCCACATCTGCAGATTTGTACTGGTAGATCTGATCATTAATCCAGGAGGCATTGGCCTCTGGCACCAGTTTTAAAGTTTGAGCACAGACCTTAATGATGAAATCATTGACGGAAAGCTTGTAAGCACCATTGGCTTGCTCGTTGATCTGTTCTCGCGCTTTAAGCAAGGCTCCTATATCACACTCCACCGTGAGGTAAAAGTGGGGGACGGTTTGTTTAGCTTCCATAAGGCGCCGTGCAATCACTTTCCGCATGTTTGATACAGGGAGGATATCATAGGTAGGTTCATACCCTGACAAGAGGGAGGAGGGCTGAGCGGCCCTTAAAACAGGCGTTGAACCTGATTGAGATAGGGCTTGTTCTACATCCGCTTTCACCACCCGACCGTGAGGGCCTGATCCGGAAAGGGACTGGACATTTACCCCCCCCGTTTCTGCTAAGCGACGGGCTAAAGGTGTGGCAAATACGCGATCCCCAGAAGGTTCAGCGTGGGTGGGGACGACTTTGAGGTCGGGTTTTGAGGGAGCTGGTTGAATACCTTCTGGCGTTTTCGCCTTCTCTGGAGCAGCGACCGTCTTCATATTTTCGAGAGCGGAACTGTCCTCACCATTTTCGAGTAAGTAAGCAATGACTTGGTTTACGGGAACCCCTTCCGTTCCTTCTGGAACAAGAATTTTGCCCATGCGTCCTTCGTCGGGCGTGTCCACTTCCATGGTGGCCTTATCCGTTTCGATCTCCGCAATCACATCGCCGGATTTAACCACATCCCCTTCGCGCTTAATCCATTTCACGAGGTTTCCTTCCGTCATGGTGGGAGAAAGGGCAGGCATTAAGATTTCAATGGGCATATTAAAGTCCTTTTTTCTTTTATTCGTACTTCACGTTCATATCCTCTGAGCGTCATCCCCGCGAAGGCGGGGACCCAGGAAATTATTGACTCAAACAATCCCGGGATGACGCTGTTAGGGGGTTAATCGCCCCGATAACAAACCGCTTTCGCAGCTTCCACAATAGCGTCAACTTGCGGTAGAGCCAAGTGTTCTAAATTAGCGGCGTAAGGCATGGGCACATCAGCACCTGTCACCCGCACAACGGGTGCATCCAAATAATCAAAGGCATGCTCCATCATGATGGCTGCGATCTCAGACCCAATCCCTGCAAAAGGCCAACTTTCCTCGATCGAGACCACTCGGTTCGTTTTTTTAACGGACTGCACAATCGTTTCGATATCAAGAGGACGAAGGGTTCGCAAGTCAATGACTTCTGCATCGATTCCTTGTTCAGCTAACTGTTCTGCCGCTTCCAATGCTTTTCCCACCATGAGGGAAAAGGCAACAAGGGTTACATCTTTTCCTTCACGTCTGATAAGGGCTTTTCCAATAGGCAAAACATGCTCTGGATCGGAAGATACATCATCAAAGCTATGGCCATAAAGCAGTTCGTTCTCGAGAAAAATCACAGGATTTGGATCCCGAATAGCCGCCTTCAACAGGGCTTTGGCATCTCCAGCACTATAGGGGCTGATGACCTTTAACCCGGGGCAATGGGCATACCAACTGGCGTAGCAATGGGAATGCTGAGCACCAACGCGAGACGCAGCCCCGTTAGGTCCACGAAATACAATCGGGCAACCCATTTGGCCACCGGACATATAAAGGGTTTTTGCGGCTGAGTTAATGATTTGGTCAATAGCTTGCATGGAAAAATTGAAGGTCATAAACTCGACAATAGGACGAAGGCCTCCAAAGGCCGCTCCGACCCCAAGGCCCGCAAAACCATGCTCAGTAATAGGGGTGTCCACCACGCGCTTTGCGCCAAACATGTCCAACAACCCTTGGCTGATCTTATAGGCCCCATTATATTCTGCAACTTCTTCACCCATCAAAAAGACGGTTTTATCTCGTTGCATTTCTTCCGCCATCCCATCCCGTAGGGCTTCTCTAACGGTCATGGAGACGAAAGATTGATTTTTAGGTTCTACGATCATAGGGTGGCACTCCCTTCCTTAAGAATATCGGTATAAAGTTCGGAAGGGTCAGGCTCAGGTGATGTTTTGGAGAATTCAACGGCTTCGGCGACCACTGCTTTGACCTTGTCTTCAATGGTTTTGATTTGAGCCTCCGAAACTTTGAGAGTTGTGATCATATAAGCCCTGAAATGATCAATAGGATCGCGATTTTGTTTAACATCCTCTACCTCTTCTTTTGAACGATACTTTGCAGGGTCTGACATAGAATGCCCTCGATAACGGTAGGTATCCATTTCCAGGATGTAGGGACCCTTGCCTGACCGGGCATGCTCAACAGCCCGTTTTGCTGCTTCTTGCACTTTTAAAAGTTGCATTCCATCAACTTTTTCGCCTGGAATATCCCACCCTTGGCCCCGACCAAAAAAATTAGGCCCAGCGGCAGAACGAGCGATAGATGTTCCCATGCTATACCCATTATTTTCAATCACATAAACCACGGGAAGCTTCCACAGAGCTGCCATATTGTAAGATTCATAGACTTGACCTTGGTTAGCGGCCCCATCACCCATGGAAGTAATGCAAACGCCTTCATCCTCGTTATATTTATGGGCAAAGGCAAGACCAGTTCCAATAGGAACTTGAGCGCCCACAATGCCGTGGCCGCCAAAGAAGTTTTTTTCGCGACTAAACATGTGCATAGACCCGCCCTTGCCGCGTGAATATCCACCACTGCGTCCTGTTAACTCAGCCATGACGCCTTTGGGATCCATCCCTGCAGCCAACATATGCCCGTGGTCTCGATAGGCCGTAATAAGAGAATCTTGAGGTTTTAAGATGGACTGTACCCCCACCACAACGGCTTCTTGCCCAATGTAGAGGTGGCAAAAGCCAGCAATGAGCCCCATGCCATAGAGTTGCGCGGCGCGCTCTTCAAACCGACGGATGAGAAACATGTCACCATAGGCCTCTAAGGCTTTTTCGGGAGAAATAGGATAGGCCAAGAATTGATCTCCTTTTAATTTACAAAAGACTTATCAAGATATATGCAGCAAACCCGAAGAGAATAACACCAGAAAATCGATTAATCCAGAGGAGTTGTGGATCAGAAAGTTTATGTTGCATTAAATGGCTGATGGTGATCAGCGTCAACCACCAACAGCTTGCGCCCAAAAACACCCCTGCAACCAGGAATGATGCTTGAGAGAAGGACTGATGAAGGGGGGAAATACCTACCGCCGTAAAGGCCGCTGCAAAGACAATTAATGTAATTGGATTAGAGATAGTCAGGACAAATGCAGACGTAAACACATGGAACGGAGAATCCCTCCCCTCTATCTTGTCTGTCTTTTTAGGGGAAGGATTCATAATGATTGAAAAGCTGATGCAAGCGACAATGAGTCCGCCGAAAAGTTTCAAATAGAAATCATATTTGGTGATGAAAGCCGCAATACCTGCGAGGCTGAAGGCAGTAACGGCTGCATAAAATGTATCCGCAAAAGCAGATCCTAACCCTGTCAAAGCTGCTCCCACGTTTTGGTGAGACAGTGTTCTGCGAATACACAAAATGCCAACAGGACCCACAGGGACGGCGATGACAAATCCGATGAAAATGCCTTTGATGAAGAGCAGGAAAAGTAAGGAAAAATCCATGGGGTAAGGGGCTGTGAGTAATAATAATGCCCTACTCTAGCCTTCGGAAGAAAATTATTCAAGGGCTAGGGTTGCAGGGCAGGAAAGGGGTTATGGAAAGGGCGAGTTGCCCTAATGATTTTTTAACCAGTTTTCAACAACAAGCTCTTCAACTCTTGTAAATTCAGAAACGTTGTCTGTAACAAATACAAAACCGCGACTTCTCGACATCCCCGCGAGAAGAATATCATAGGGGCCTATGGGCTTTCTGCGTTTTTAAGAATACTTCTTATCTGTGGTGCATATAGTGCATCATTTTCAGAAAACTGAATAATTTCGACTCGTTCTTTAAATGACTGCCAAAGGGGTTGAATGCGAGGGCGAATAGTGGATTTAAATGTAATCCATACTCAATTTCCATCACCGTAATCGTGGATATTTTGATCTCCTGAGGTGATAATTCTTTTAATTTTTCAATAACAGCCGCTTCTTTACGAAAGAAAGCCGAGACAATGCATATATCTAAAGGAGGTCCCGAAACAAGTTCGGGATGACAGTGGTGTGGCAGCGAGAATAAGTTTCGAAAGAGGTCTAATAAGAGCCCTATTGTCGCCAAGCCTCGATCGTCTTATGTTTACCCATCAATGCCCTGCTTTCAGGATTTAGGTCTATATTTAAGTCTTTGTTTTGAAGTTCAATTTGTATTGGGGGATAAAATTTGTGTAAAAACATTGAAAGTAAACACAGATTTTCTTTGCTTGATTCATAAGATTCATTTATAAGTTTACCACTTCCAATTAGAGACACAACTAAATTCAATAAGTTGACTTCACACTCCCCCTTAACTATAAAATCAATTTTCGTGGGCCACTTTTCATAACAATAAGATCCACTACGATTCTTGAACAAAGTACCATTATCTTGAATTGTTAGAGTTAAATAATTAGAAAACAATATTGAGGTATTTGTCACTTCTATGGGCCAACTGATATCACTATGTATGCCATGATGACCATTATCAAGTTGACCTAGTTGGATCTTTTTATCCATCCAAAAATCTGTTGCAGGAATAGAAAAGGTATATTGTTCACTAACTTTCGGGAGGGGAACGATATCTTTTACTTGGTCTTTATGGGAGAGGATCAACATATTAACGCTGTCACCGTCATTAGGCAATTGTTTCAAATTTACGTTTATTACCCGGATTGATAATTTGGACTCGGAATCCTCTATTGTTGGTGCCATGCCAAAAGCACAGTTTGTGCTTAACCCCATTGCAATTACTATTTTATAATACCATTTCATATAAACCACCCTCCTTATTAAAAAACATCTTACATAAATTTGTAAAGCATTACTCTGTATTATGCAAGCTCTTTATTCGCTTTTTTGATTTTTTATTACTTATCTTTGTGAAACGTGGCACAAAAGGACGATATTACTCTGCCTCGTGCAGAAAATTATTCAAGAGCTAGAGTTGGGGTATCATTTTAAAGTTTTCCTTGCTTTTGTATTACTTTTTTGATATCCTAAAAATAGAATAATTTGTATTACTTGTTTGGGTAGGAGATCATATGACAACCATAAGTTTAAGACTTCCAGATAATATTGTGCATCGAATAGATGTAAATGCCCATTTGCTGCATGTCACCAGAAGTGAATATATTAAGAAAGCAATAATAGAAATGAATGCTGATGTACAAGAACAGACACGAAAACAGAGGCTCATGGCTGCAAGCCAGCTTGTGAGAAAGGAAAGCATGAAAATTAACGCCGAATTTGCAGCTATCGAAGATGACCCAGAAGCTTAAGTTTGGTGAAATATGGCTTGCAAATTTAAATCCTCCGTCGGGAACGGAGCCAGGAAAAACACGGCCTGTTCTAATTATCCAGTCCCAATCTCTGTTGGATGTTAACCATCCTTCAACTTTAATCATTCCCCTTACAACAAATCTAATTGAAGGGGCAGAACCCCTAAGAATGAGGGTAAAAGCAATGGGGAAACTTGAAAAGGATTCTGATCTACTCATTGATCAGTTGCGCGCCATCGATAATGCGCGCCTTATTAAAGGCCCCCTTGCACAATGTGACCTCTCTTTTATGGTTGTGGTGCAAAAAGCCATTCTTGATGTTATTGACTGGCGGATTGTGGATATTTCTTAACGGCATATCTCCATTTTATACTTGACTAATTTAGTCAGGAATAGTACGTCTTAGAAAACTCACTCATTATTCACAAGAGGTCTCTGTGAAACTTGGCACAAAAGGACGATATGCGGTCATGGCGCTCGTGGATCTGGCTTATTATAGTCAGGGAAAGCCGCTCGCATTGACGGAAATTGCTATCCGTCAGGCCTTGCCGCTGACCTATCTGGAGCAACTTTTTGTCAAGCTTCGTCAGCAAGGATTTGTGTTGAGCACACGAGGCACACAAGGGGGCTATACCCTGGCGCGTGAAGCTGGAACGATTCGCATTGGCGAAATTCTGGAAGCTATTGGAGAACCGATAGAAACAACCCGCTGTGACCGAGAGTCAGAAACGGGATGCCTCGGTGTAAAGGGGCAGTGTTTAACCCATGCCTTGTGGGCAGGATTGGGGCAACAAATGCATACGTATTTAAATGGCATTTCTTTAGCAGATGTGTGTGAGAGGCGTCTCGCATGATTTATCTTGATTACAATGCATCCGTTCCCATCCGCCCAAAGGCGAGAGAGGCCCTTATGGGCGTTCTTGAGGCGCAAGGCAATCCCTCCTCTCCCCATTTTTTGGGGAGGCAGTTAAGGTCTTTTGTGGATAACGCTCGCAAAGAGATTTTAAAAGCGGTTGGGGGAGAACGGTTGGTTTTCACTAGCGGGGGAACAGAAGCGAATGGCTTAGCCCTTGCTGGTGTGGGGGCCGTCCCTATTCTTGTGTCTTCTATTGAACATCCTTCTGTTCTAAAGGCCGTGCCCCATCCTCATGTAATTCCTGTCACGAAGGACGGTGTGGTTGATCTGGAATCCCTTGAAAACATTCTTGGCTCCTTTGGCACCCCAGGTCTTCTTTCAATTATGTTCGTTAACAATGAAACGGGCGTTATTCAACCGGTTCAGGAAGCAGCGTTATTGGCCAAAGCCAAAGGCTGGAAGGTTCATACGGATGCGAGTCAAGCGTTAGGTCATATCCCTTTTTCCTTTGAAGACCTATCAGTTGATATGATGACTTTTTCGTCCCACAAATGTGGGGGGCCCGTCGGGATTGGGGCTTTGATTCTGAAAGAGGATCTACATCTTCAGCCTCTCGTCCGGGGCGGTGGCCAAGAATATGGTATGCGTTCGGGAACGCTCTCCTCCCCCCTTATTCTTGGGTTTGCTGCTGCCGTAAAAGATGCTTTGAAGGAACAATCTGTTGTCTCCCAACGTCTGCGAGGATTTCAGCAAAAGATTGAACAAGCTCTTCCGAATGCGATTGTTTATGGACAGAATAGCCCACGCGTTGCCCATGTGAGTTGCATCGGAATGCCTGCTGTTTCTTCCCAGCTGCAACTCATGGCCTTTGATTTAAAAGACATTGCGGTGGCAGCGGGAGCAGCCTGCTCATCAGGAGCCATGAAAAAAGGATCCCCTGTGCTTGCCGCGATGGGCATTCCTCTCACTGAAGCTCAAGGAGCCATTCGTGTCAGTACGGGATGGAACAGCCAAGAAAGTGAGATTGATGCCTTTATTTCAGAATGGAAAAACATTCACAGCAAACAATTAACAAAGGAGGCCATTTGATGGTTACGCGGCCTATTTATTTAGATTATCAATCCACAACACCCTGCGATCCACGGGTTTTGGAAACCATGATTCCATATTTTACGGAAGAATTTGGAAATCCCCATTCCCGCAGCCATGCCTATGGATGGCGTGCAGAAGAAGCGGTTGAAACGGCGCGCGTTCAAATTGCGAAAATCATTAATGCCGATCCTCGTGAGGTGATTTTTACCAGTGGTGCCACCGAATCCAATAACCTGGCCTTGAAAGGGGTGGCTCATTTTTATAAAGCAAAAAAGGACCATATTATAACCTGCGTGACCGAACACAAATGCGTCCTCGATAGTTGTCGTCATTTGGAACAGGATGGGTTTAAAGTCACCTATTTACCGGTCGAAAAAAACGGGATTATTGATCTCAATCGGCTAAAAGATGCCATCACCGACCGTACGTCCATCGTCTCGATTATGGCTGTTAATAATGAAATTGGGGTGATTCAACCCCTTACAGAGATTGGTAAAATTTGCCGCGAGGCGGGTGTTTTCTTTCACACCGATGCGGCCCAAGCGATCGGTAAAATTCCCATGGATGTGGAAGCCATGAACATTGATCTGCTTAGTCTTTCGAGCCATAAAATTTATGGACCAAAGGGCGTGGGCGCGCTCTACGTCAGACGTAAACCCCGTGTGCGTTTGGTCTCCTTGATTGACGGTGGTGGCCAGGAACGCGGGATGCGATCCGGGACTTTATCCACCCCTTTATGTGTGGGGTTGGGGATGGCGTGTGAAATTGCGGGGCAGGAAATGGTTGCAGAAAACCTGACTCTCCTTGCCTTACGCGACCGGTTTTATAAAAAAATTACGTCAAAGCTTGAGGAAGTTTATATCAATGGAGATTTTGACAAGCGCATCCCTGGAAATCTGAACCTCAGTTTTGCCCATGTGGAAGGGGAAGGATTGATGATGGGAATTAAAGAACTAGCCGTTTCATCAGGCTCTGCCTGCACATCAGCTTCCCTTGAGCCGTCCTACGTTTTAAGGGCCCTTGGCGTGAAAGTAGAAATGGCTCATACCTCATTACGCATTGGATTTGGACGTTTTACCACCCAGGAAGAAGTCGAGTATGCAGCGGAAAAAATTATCACTGAAGTGCTTCGTCTGCGCGACATGAGCCCCTTATGGGAAATGAGCCGTCAAGGCATCGACATTGAATCTATTCAGTGGGCTGAACATTAAAAAGGAAAGTAAAAAATGGCATATTCAGAAAAAGTTATTGATCATTATGAAAACCCCCGCAATGTGGGATCCCTCGATGCCGCGGATGATGCCGTAGGAACGGGTCTTGTGGGCGCTCCCGCCTGTGGGGATGTGATGAAACTCCAAATTAAAGTGAACGACCAAGGAGTCATTGAGGATGCTAAATTTAAGACGTTTGGATGTGGGTCCGCCATTGCGTCCAGTTCTCTTGTCACCGAATGGATAAAGGGCAAAACCATTGATGAAGCTAGTATCATCAAGAATACGGAGATTGCGCAGCATTTATCTCTGCCTCCCGTTAAAATTCATTGCTCCATGCTTGCAGAGGATGCCATTCGGGCGGCTATTCAAGACTACAAGCAAAAACATTCTACGGTTTAAATGACTCAGAGTATTTTAACCATAACAGAAGCTGCAGCTCAGCGAATCAAGGTCTTGCTGGAAGGACGAGGAAAACCCTCCCAAGGTATCCGCATTGGTGTTCGCTCAAAGGGGTGCACGGGCTTATCCTATGCCCTTGAATTTGCGGATGAGATTGGCGTTTACGATGATGTGGTTGAAGCTCATGGGGTCAAGGTTTTGATTGATCCTAAGGCTGTCATGTTCATTTTAGGATCTCAAATGGACTATGTAGAAGACAAGCTGACCTCAGGCTTTGTGTTTGAAAATCCGAATGAAAAGGGAAAATGTGGGTGTGGGGAATCTTTTCATGTTTGATCCCTTTAAAATCCTTAATCTTGAAAAGTGCTATGCACTTGATCAACAGACCCTTGAAAAGCAATATTTTGAGGAACAGAAAAAATGCCATCCGGATCAATTTTCGTCGGCGACTGATCAAGAAAAAACGGATGCTGTAAAGAAATCCACAGCAGTGAATCAAGCCTACCTTATGTTGAAAAATCCGTGTTTACGGGCAGAGTATTTATTAAAAGATATGGGCTTAGAGACACTCTCCCATGAGCCGTCTTTTTTAGGAACGGTGATGGAGTGGAATGAACGTCTTGAACGAGGGGAGGATTTAAAACCCGAACTTCTTGATCAAGAAAAAATTCTGTGTGGGGAGTTAGAAAAGAGCTTTGATGCCAAAAATTATGAAAAAGTTCGTGTGGCTCTTTATCAGTTAATCTATGTGCAAAAGCTTTTGAAGCAAAGTGAGGGATTGTGACGCTCCTACAACTCGTTGAACCTGGTCAAACGCCTGATCCTCACGCCGTTAAGCGCGGAATCGTGATCGGAATTGATTTGGGGACAACCCATGCGGTGGCGGCTTATGTCCGCGATGGAAAGCCGCACGTCCTCACTTTTGAGGGAGAAAATCCCCTGATTCCCTCGACTCTAAGTGTGACAGAGGGAGGGTTTAAAGTGGGTGAGGTGGAGGGCGAGATTCTTGCTTCAACAAAGCGTTTGATGGGTCGGGAGAATGGCCTGCGCCTCCCTTTAGGGTCACATAGGCTTACACCCGTCGAAGTGGCAAGTCATATTTTGTTTCACGTGAAACAGGAGGTTGAGCAAATTTTGGCAACCTCTCTCGAGGCCGCTGTTATTACAGTTCCTGCCTATTTTGATGAAGCTGCACGGATTGCAACAAAGCAAGCAGCAGCTCTTGCAGGAATCAAGGTTTTGCGTCTGATGAATGAACCAACGGCGGCCGCCTTAGCCTATGGACTCGAGACAGGGGTTGAGGGAATTTATGCTATTTACGATTTTGGAGGGGGGACCTTTGATATTTCCCTTTTAAAACTGAAAGACGGTGTTTTCCAGGTCCTTGCTACAGGTGGAGATTTAAATTTAGGGGGAGATGATATTGACCACGCTCTGCTCTCTCAATTGCAGCTTTCTGATGTAAGGGAAGCGCGCGCCCTAAAAGAGCGTCTTTCAGAAGAAGCTTCGGTTGGAGGGGTCACACGCGAGGATCTTGAAACTTTAGCCGCTCCCTTTGTGAAAAAAACCTTAAAGATTTCTCAAGAGGTCTTGAGGGAATCTGGGCTCTCTCTCAAAGAAATCAATGGGGTCGTGTTAGTTGGAGGGATGACGCGCATGCCTCTTGTCAAGGCTGAGGTTGCAAACTTTTTTGGCATCGCCCCCCTCTCTGATATTGACCCGGATCAAGCTGTGGCTTTAGGCGCAGCCATGGGTGCCCATGGCTTAATCCATGGTTCGGATACACTTCTTCTTGATGTGACGCCCCTTTCTTTAGGTCTTGAAACTATGGGGGGATTGGTCGAAAAGATTATTCCTCGCAATACCCCTCTTCCCGCGCTTGCCTCTCAAGATTTTACCACTTATGAAGATGGTCAAGGAGGAATGGTGATTCATGTCGTCCAAGGAGAGCGGGAATTCGTTGCTGATTGTTTGTCCTTGAGCCGGTTTGAGCTGAAGGGCTTGCCTAATTTGCCGGCAGGAGCTGCACGGGTCCGTATAGATTTTTCCGTGGATGTGGAAGGTCTTTTAACGGTCAGTGCCTTTGAAAAAACAACGGGACTTTCTCAACATATCGAAGTTAAGCCCTCCCATGGGCTTGATGAGGAAACCCTTTCCCACCTGCTTCTATTAAGTCAAAAGTTTGGAAAGGAAGATATTAAAAACCGTTTGAAGGCAGAAGAGAGCTTGAACACACGCCTCAATCCGTTTTTGAAAAAGTAAAGTTTAGAACGGGCCTTGCTTCCCTAGCACACAACAAAGGAACGTTCTGCTGTCAAAGCAAGACCGTTTCGTAGGCTTAAAGGAGAAAATGGAGCAGGCTAAAGCCGAATTTGAAGCTGAAAAAAATAAATTCTAATCCCAATGATACATACCCTCTCTCTCTTTAGAGAGGCTATGTATCACCCGTCCACGTAAGGATTCTTACTCGACTTTACAGAAAAGCGTATGGGTACCCCTTCTAGCCCAAAAGATTGGCGCAGGCCATTCACCAGGTATTTGACGTAGGCTTCTGGCAATTCGGTCGCTTTGCTGGAAAACAGAACAAACGTAGGGGGGCGCGTTTTAATTTGGGTCAGGTATTTAACCTTAATTCGGCGTCCTGCAACCAACGGTGGTGGGTGGTGGGCCACAATCCCTTCCAGCCAACGGTTAAGCCGTGCGGTAGAAATCCGTTGATTCCAAATGGCATAGAGGGCTAATACTTGATCGAGAAGCTTTTCCTTATTTTTCCCCTTCAATGCGGAAATGGGAACCATGGGAATGCCTTTCACCTGGGGAAGGGATGTGGTTAACCGTTCCTGCAAATCCTTCAGAAGTTCTTCCTTGTTCGTAATCAGATCCCATTTATTAAGTGCGAGCACAAGGCAACGGCCCTCATCAATCACTTGAGAGGCAATGTGAAGATCCTGTTTCTCAAGGGGTTGGGTGGCATCCAAAACTAGAATGACCACCTGAGCATATTGAATTGCAGACCTGCTTTCAGAGGTGGAAAGCCACTCAAGCTTTTCCACAACTTTTGCCCTTTTGCGAAGGCCTGCCGTATCAATTAGACGGATGGGTTGATTCTTATAGGCCCACTCAGTGGAAATGGAATCACGGGTAACCCCTGCCTCCGGTCCTGTTAACACTCGCTCATGTCCAATGAGTTGGTTCAAAAGCGTTGATTTTCCTACATTCGGACGACCCACGATGGCGAGTTGGAGGGGAGCTTCTATAGTATTTTCTTCCTCTTCCGCCTCTTCCCGGCGGGGACCTTGGTAGTAGGGTATAAGAGCTTCATAAAGGGAATCAAGACCTTGCCCATGCTCGGCCGATGTGGCAAAGGGCTCGCCAAACCCCAGACCCCAAGCTTCAGCAATTCCTTGGGCGCCTACCTTTCCCTCACATTTATTGGCCAGAAGGAGGACGGGTTTTTCTGCCTTCCTTAACAAATCTGCAAAGCTTTCATCCAGAGGCGTGACTCCCTCTCTGCCGTCAATGATAAACAAAATCACGTCCGCCTCCTGCAGAGCCATCAAAACTTGGGCTTTCATACCTTCCATCAAAGGGTCCTTGCTCTTATCCTCAAGGCCAGCCGTATCAATGAGGTGAAGGGGGATGTCGCCCAGTTGACCAAAGGCTTCTTTGCGATCGCGGGTAACGCCAGGAATATCGTGAACAATCGCCATCCGTTTGCCACACAGGCGGTTAAAGAGGGTGGATTTCCCCACGTTAGGTCGCCCAACAATGGCCACCTTGAGGCCATGAGTTCGTGAAAATAATTCGGAAAAGATCATATACCCTTCGTCTTTCAAGTTTGTCGCCGCGAAGGCGGGGATCTGCGGTGCTACCCCCCGCTTTCGCGGCGACAGGCCCCGGATTTGTCCTCGGTCGCGTATTAAGAATACACTCTTCGGGCTCATCACTCGGGCGCCTGCCCAAATTTTTGAAATCCTTTGGGTATGGTGTTATCAGCGGCTCGAATGATTTATTAATAAGGACCCTAAAGGATTTTTGTGTAAAAGTCACGGGGAGATGTAAAGTTCCTAAGAGGATGGCTTTTCTCGATTTTCAGCTGAAAAATGCTTAATGAAACACATATTTACTGTATAATTTTTTTATTAATGGAGGGGTAAATGTTAATTCATTTTGATTCCGGATAAAGTGGGGGGTGACAGCCTTGGTGTATGGTCTCCCCTTTGATTGCAACTTTGTATTAATCACGGATACCACTAGTTTTTTAGCCTTAATTCTGACATACTCATCAAAGGATAAAATCACGAAGAATAAGAAAAAGAGGAAAGTGGTGAAAAGAAGAGCAGGACTCATAATTTTTTCTTTGTTAGCAGGCTGCGCAGCTGACAATAAGACACGTATTAATACTCCTTCACCAGGCATAGGTTATCACAATCAAAATACAGCCCCTTGGCCATGGGTATCCATTGTTCCTTCTGAGAGAGCCTTGTCCTTAAAAGGTGTCAATTTTGAAGATCTCTCTCGGCAGCTTCACTATGACATAGCCTTTGAACCCCATTATTTTCAATTTAAGGATGTTCGAGTCATTTTACTGGATTATACCATTCTCCCTCAAGATGCTAAGAAAGTCATACAAGCACCACAGCGACCAGGGCGGTATTTTATGAGTGCGGGCTTTTATAGAGGGAGCAACCGACCTCCATGTAAACCAGATTTTGAGATCACAGCCAGCCTCCGGACAGATATAGCAGCGACACGAGAGGCCATGACTTTCATGGCCCGAGAGATCATCGAAGAAATTCATACTTTACATGACGAGAATGCATTAACAAATGGGAAACAATTCAATGTTAATTTGGATTAAGGACAAGGATGAAGGGTTAGCAATCCACTATACACGCTTATAAGAAGGAAAAATCCTAAGAGCACCCTATAAATAACAAAAGGGGTTAAGGTAGATTTTTGAAGCCAGCGCATCATAAACGCAATGGCAAAAAAACCAAAAAGAAAAGAAAAACCCATAATCATGACCGCATCTTGAATCATAGAGAAATCTCCCGCTTTAACGAGTTGATATCCCTTCAAAAGACCCGCAGCCGTTAAGGTCGGAATGGACATCAAAAATGCAAAACGTGCCGCATCCTCCCGTTTATAATTCATAAATCGCCCCACAGTTAGACAGGCCCCCGAACGGCTCACTCCATTAACGAGAGCGACACATTGGGCAATTCCAAAATAAACGGCTCTCTTTCCATTTGTATCTGCAACCGTTTCTATGAGATACCCATACTTATCAGATACATATAAA
This sequence comes from Alphaproteobacteria bacterium, assembly GCA_013815465.1. Taxonomy (GTDB): domain Bacteria; phylum Pseudomonadota; class Alphaproteobacteria; order UBA9655; family UBA9655; genus UBA9655. Next base: position 98,413 of record JACDGE010000001.1, read on the forward strand.
ATAATGCCAAATAAAATACTCATCCACGCTATAATGGTTACGCTCCTTAAAGATTCACCCACCATTTTTTCAAAAACAAGACCAATTAGAACGACAGGAAGAGTCGCAATGATAAGATTAAACAGAAGCTGTGTATTGTCATTACGTTCTCTTTTTAAAAAGGAAAACAACCCCTTAAAAAGGGAGATAACGTCCTTGTAGAAGTAAATCAGGACAGATCCTAGCGTTCCCACATGGGCAGCGACATCCATCATCAGTCCCTGATCTTGCCACCCGCATAAAGCCGGAACCAAAACCAAATGACCTGATGAGCTGACAGGAAGGAACTCCGTCACACCTTGAATAAAGGAAAGAAGTAAAATTTGAGCTAGAGTCATGGCACCACAATATGTTAGATTCTGACTTTAGGTATCATAAATCATTTACGCGGCATAGGTATAATTAATCAATGCGAAAGCTATATCATTACTGGCTCTGCCCCTTTTCTCGCAAAACGCGTGTTTTGCTTGCTGAAAAAAAGATTGCTTTTGAACCCATTATAATCAAGCCATGGGAAATTCCAGGCTCTTTTTATTCTCTCAATCCTGAAGGATTGCCGCCTGTTTTTATTGATGATGATGGGAAAAATATTGCCAATGCCTATCCTATCTGTGAATATCTAGAAGAGGTTTACTTTGAACCTTCCTTTTTAGGAAAAATGTCAGCGCAACGGGCAGAGACGCGTCGTCTTGTGGCCTGGTTTGATGAAAAATTTTATGGAGAAGTCACCCATAATTTGGTTTATGAAAAAGTGCTCCGGCGCAAAATGGGGCAAGGCGGTCCAGACTCAGCCATCATCCGTACTGGGAATGCGAATATTCATGATCATTTAGAATATGTTGCTTGGCTGAGTGATCGACGGAATTGGCTGGCTGGAGATGACTTTTCTCTTGCCGATATCACAGCAGCTGCTCACTTTTCTTGTATTGATTATTTAGGCGATGTCCCATGGGATAAGCATCCTGCGGCCAAATTATGGTATGCACGTGTAAAGTCTCGACCTAGTTTTCGCGAGATTTTGGCTGATGTTGTTTTGGGCCTCGCCCCTTCGCCTCATTACAGGGATTTAGATTTTTAGAGAATCATCCCCCAAATATTTCTATTGCATCTTAAGCAGGATAGCTTTAGGTTTTAACCATCTTGAAGGGGTCATAGCTCAGTTGGGAGAGCGCTACAATGGCATTGTAGAGGTCGGGGGTTCGATTCCCCCTGGCTCCACCAGAGGTCTAGAAGGGCAGAAGGGAGCTACTTCCATGGATGATTTTTATACTGCCTCTACTCTGGTTTTAGAAGAAGTTGCGGAATTTTTTGAAACTTCCTGGCCCTTAGCAGACGTGGATTTACTAGAGGGCACTTTAACAGTCACCCTCCACGGCGGCCAACAATACGTCATCCATAAGCATGGTGTTACACGCCAAATATGGCTAGCCTCTCCCTTTACAGGGGCCCATCATTTCCATTTTAAAGACGTTCAGTGGCGTTGCACTCGAACGGGGATCGTTCTACAAGCTTTGCTGACGAATGAATGCGATAGCCATGCTCCGTGAACCCAGCTATTTAGATAGCGAGATAAAGCAAGATCGGCCAAAAGGCAAAAGTCCGAAAGTTTTGCGTAAGATTTTACCCTACCTGCGTCCCTATCCGAAAAGTCTGATGTATTCTACCCTTAGTGTTATTATTGCGTCCCTCACCGTCTTAGGCGTGGGCACGGGCCTTCGCTATTTTGTGGATTATGGGTTTTCTGAAACTTCTCCTCTAGGCCTTACCAGCTCTATTCTCGGACTTTTTGGAATCGTTTTTATCATGGCTCTGGCTAGCTATGGTCGACTGTATTGGGTGTCTCAGTTAAGCGAGCGTGTGGTTGCTGATTTACGGACAGCCATCTTTAACCACCTTTTAAAGCAAGATGTAAGCTTCTTTGAACGCACGAGTTTGGGCGAGATTCAGTCCCGCCTTACAACCGATACGACCCTTTTACAAATCGTTTTGGGCACATCCATTCCCATCGCTTTTCGGAATATTTTGATTATAGTGGGGGGGCTCGGCCTTCTTATCCTCACCAGTCCTCTTTTGACTGGCATGCTTGCTTTTATTATTCCGCTTGTTCTGATTCCCATTCTTGTCTATGGCAAAAAAGTGCGTCGCTATTCTCGCCTGGCACAAGATGAAACGGCGGAAGTCTCCGCCCGGCTTGATGAAACCTTCGGATCAATCCGAACCGTGCTCGCCTTTTGTCGAGAGCCCTATATGTCCCGGCTATTCTCAGCCCAAGTCGAACACACCTATAATGCCTCTCTCAAAAGGGTGGAAGCGCGTGCTCGCCTTACGGCCCTCGTCATGGTTTTGGTTTTTGGGGGGATTAGCGTGGTTCTGTGGTACGGGGGTCATGGCATTCGGGAAGGCCACCTGACACCCGGACAGCTTTCTGCGTTTATGTTTTATGCGGCCGCCGTTGCGGGTGCATCTGGATCCTTAAGTGAGATTCATGGGGATATCTTAAGAGCTGCAGGCGGGATTGAGCGCATATTCGAATTTCTAGACCTCAGAAGCAGTCTGAAAGTACTGCCTGCGCCTCAAATTCTTCCCGCCCCCTTAAAGGGTCATCTTCAGTTTCAGAACGTGAGTTTTGCTTATCCCTCGCGACCCAACCACAAGGTCCTTCAGGATATTTCTTTTGAGGCTCTCAAAGGAGAGACGGTTGCCCTCGTCGGTCCTTCAGGAACGGGGAAGACGACCATTTTTAATCTGCTTATGCGCTTTTATGATCCTGTCAAAGGCCAGATTTTTATCGACGGGGTTTTGCTTGAGGATCTTGCATTAAATGATTTACGGTCTCTCATTGGATTGGTTCCTCAAGACCCGGTTCTTTTCAGTACGACGTTTTTTGAGAACATCCGTTTTGGGAATTTAGATGCGACGGATGAAGAAGTCAGGGCGGCTGCAAAAGCGGCTTACGCCGACGAATTTATTGAGCTCTTACCCCAATCCTACCACACACCCATTGGGGAAAAAGGGGTCACCCTTTCGGGCGGCCAACGCCAACGCATTGCCATTGCGCGGGCGATCCTTAAAAATCCAACCGTGTTGCTGCTTGATGAAGCCACCAGCGCATTGGATACGGAAAGCGAAGAAAAGGTACAGCGCGCCCTCGAATTCCTCAAGCATGACCGGACCACCTTGGTTATTGCCCACCGTCCATCGACCATCGAGCAAGCAGATAGGCGGGTTGTATTGCAACAGGGGAAAGTGGTGGAGTGACCTATGATCGATACCGGCAAAATGATCGGCGATATTTGCAGTGGTTATTAACTATTGACAAATATTATTAATTGCTGTATTAATAACTCCTCTGTTATTTATAATTTATAGGTATTGTTATGTTTATCAAAAAATTTTCAGCAATTTTCGCATTCATTTTAATGGGCTTGGGCGCCAGCAATGTGCATGCCTTTCTCAAAGAAGAAGAAATTACAAATGCAAAAATTTTAATGAACTCCAAAATTGAAGATTGTATTGATCAGCCAGAGAATAAAAAAGGTTGGTTAACCATAGAAGAGTTTCCATTTACCTATAAAGAAAATGCTAGAAATTTTTGGATAGCGAATACCTTCGATTTTTTCTCAAAATGGGGACATATCGTTATCTGTAAAAATTCTATTGAGGGAAATAATAAAGAGACCAATTTATACCGGACGACCCCCTCGGATTTTTCTGATTTTAATGGTCAACGTATTTTATCTCATCTGCGCTATGAGTATGTCTCTAACCCAACCCCTTATTTTGTCCTGGAAAAGGTTGACACAGATCCAGAATTTAGAGGAAACGGTTACTCTCAAGCTGCCGTTAAATATTTTCTTGATGAATTTATTTCAAAGAAAACGAATGTCAATATTGTGTTTTCTGACTGTATCGTTAATTCAACCCGAGCCTTTTTCCCAAAATATGGATTTACTGCCGGAATGCTTCCTAACTATACAGTGAAGCGGGTAACGAAATTCCCTTATTATTGGGTAAGGCCCGAAGAAAAAAATAGTATTATTTAGTTTATTAAAAAGTTTTTTTATGTATATTAACAAGCTTTCAACAGCTCTTATATTTTTTTCAATTGCCTCATTTTCCTCAGCCTTCGCGATGGATAATTCCCAGGCCACAGACGATTTTAAACGGATTCCTGCGCGTCTTGCTGACAAGAAAGAAAATCTTATTTCTAACAGGGTATGCATAAAACCTTGCATGCCCTATGGCTTCTTGCTATAAGTTGAGCGTGTAGCTAGTAAGGCAAGGGGAAGACCCGGGCATGCCGATCTAGCTTTTCTCAGTTAAACCTGGGATATTTTTAAGTTAATTCTAAAAGAGAGAGAAAAAATGCCCAAGATGAAAACGAAGAGTAGCGTGAAAAAACGCTTTCGCCTCACGGCCACAGGACTCGTCATTATGGCTCAAGCAGGTAAACGACACGGAATGCGCAAGCGTTCCACCGAAATGCGGCGCACCGCCCGCGGCACCACGATCATGAGAGAGTGCGATGCTAAAATCATCCGTCGTTTTATGCCTTATGGTATATAGGAGAACTGAATAATGGCACACGTTAAACGGGGTACAACTACCCACGCTCGTCACAAAAAGATCCTCAAGCTTGCAAAAGGTTTTCGAGGTCGTTCCAAAAATTGTTATCGCATTGCGGTTGAACGGGTCGAGCGCGCTCTTCAATATGCTTATCGGGATCGCCGGACCAAGAAGCGGGATTTTCGCGCCCTCTGGATTCAGCGTATCAACGCAGCAACCCGCGAGCATGGTATGACCTATTCACGATTTATCAATGGCCTTCTTAAGGCTGGCATTGATATAGATCGGAAAGTCCTTGCGGACTTGGCTGTACGTGAGCCGGTTGCTTTTAAGGCCATCGTTGAACAAGCACAGGCTGCTTTAGCGGCTTAGGCCGTTAACTGTTTAAATTACGTATACAGACTGCCCCCCGGACATTTTCCGCTTATGCGCGGACAGTCACTGCGATAAACCCCCGCGAAAGCGGGGGCGTAGCACTTCAATCCTTTCTTGTTTTTCTGAAGCATGACGCCCCTGTGGGGCTCTATTCAATAGATCTCTTTCGAAACATAGGATGATATAAACTGGGTCCATAAAATTAGATCTCGGCTCAAGGCCGGGATGACAACTTTGGCCGTAGTATAGAGATTTTCGAAAGAGGTCTCCTGTAAAACAATGTTTGTTGTTGAGCTTTTACACTCTCAATCTGTCATCCCGGCCTTGAGCCGGGATCTCATTCTCATTTTGAAAGAAGTCTAATGGACTTGAAATTAACAGGGTGATATCTATGGCTTTAGGGTTCTGCAATTCTGATTTTCTGCTTGTTGAGCCGGGGGCAGGGGTAGGCCTGGAAAGCTGCTGTACAAGGAATAAGAGTAGCCTTGGCATGTGGTGTCGTAGGGATTCTCAGAAAATTTTCTTGAGGCCTCTTACGATTTTTTATCAACTGTCTGGGGGGTTGAGGAAGACTGATAAACGCGTATCTGCTTCCACCCTTGTTCTTTGGGAGCCGGGACATCATTTTTCTTATCCCACGCGGCATGGGCAAAGCTCGTCAATGAAATCATAAGCCCTATCAATAAAGGAACAATCATCAAAAGAAAAAAATTCTTTCGAATATTTGTATCATTGGGAAGGACTTTTACTTTCATTTGTTTTCTCTCGCTAAATAATAATTTTCACTATAATCATATAATACCAATTAAAATTTAATTCTTTCTTAAGACTTCTTTTCTAAATCCTTAATTCTATCTTTTATTTTTCTTGAAATGGGGTGAGGAATAGCGGTAAACTTCGCCAGTTTTAATAGAAAAAGGACCTTCATGGTATTACGTATTGGACCAGTCGAATTAGAAAATCAGGTTATTTTGGCGCCCATGTCGGGGGTGACGGACCAGCCGTTTCGTCGCCTCGTAAAACGACGGGGGGCCGCCCTCGTTATTTCTGAAATGATTGCCAGTCAAGCGATGATTCGAGAGACGCGCCAGTCTTTGCTCATGGCGGCTCATACCCCAGAGGAATATCCGATGGCTGTTCAATTGGCGGGGTGTGAACCAGAGGTGATGGCAGAAGCGGCCAGGATGAACGTGGATCGCGGCGCTGTGTTAATTGATATTAACATGGGGTGCCCGGTTAAAAAAGTTGTGAATGGACATGCGGGATCGGCTCTCATGCGAGATGAAGCTCATGCGGCTAAAATTATCGAAGCGACTGTTCGGGCTGTTAATATTCCCGTAACTTTGAAAATGCGCACCGGTTGGGATGATCAAACCCGTAATGCACCGAGCCTTGCCAAAATTGCAGAGGACTGTGGTATCCAGATGATTACGATCCATGGAAGAACCCGTTGTCAGCTTTATAATGGAAAGTCCGATTGGTCCTTCATTCGAAAAGTGACAGAAGCCGTGCGAATTCCCGTTATTGGAAACGGAGATGTGCAAACAGAAGAGGATGCTCGCTCTCTTTTAGAACTATCAGGCGCTGCTGGTGTTATGATTGGGCGTGGGGCTTATGGGCGGCCTTGGTTTTTGCATCAGGTGAGTCATTTTCTCCAGACGGGAGAAAAAATCCCTGATCCATCTCTTGTTGAGCAAAAACAACTAGTTTTGGAACACTTTGAAGATATGCTTAGTCATTATGGAGAACGCACAGGGCTTTTACTTGCTCGTAAACATCTGGGTTGGTATAGTAAGGGACTGTTTGATTCAGCAGAATTTCGGGTAGCCATTAACCAATCGGAGACGGCTGAACAGGTGAGGACCCTCACCAATACATTTTACGATAAAAAGTTAGAAAGCAATATATGAATGATATCGAAAAACAAATTGGCGTTAGCAAAATTATAGAAAATCATATAAAAAATTATTTTGACCTACATGGAGAAATTCTCCCCTCAGATGGTTTATATTCTCGTTTCATGAACGAAGTTGAGCGTCCTTTAATTGAAGAAACCTTAAGGCGCATGAAAGGAAATCAAGTTCGGGTTGCAAAACTTTTAGGGATTAATCGCAATACATTGAGGCGCAAAATACAAGACCTTAATATATCTCTTGAGAATATTTGTAGAGTAAGTGAATGAACGTTATTCTGCGCTGCCCATTGAACTTTAGGTTACCTCATTTTCTTCCCCCCCGGCATCATCCCCGGGCAGACGGGGAGCGCGGACAATCTGTGACTCGAGAATTTCTTGGGGCCCAGATATTAAGGAAAGCAAAGGCTCACTTATGTTCGCCACGCTTTCCTAAATTCCGTGATGACGCCCACGGGGGGGTCGCAATGATGAACTATGGCAGGTATCTTCAATGACGACGAACTGGGAATTTTTTTACGCGCATCCCGTAGCCCTTCTCAAAGAGTGGTCAAAGCGATACAATGTAGGGCGAAAACTTCTTATACTCTTGGTTGCAGGATCGATTCTTTCTGTGATTGCAACTTACGTCACGTTGACGAAAGCGCCTCCCTTTTTAAAAAGCCAAAGAATTCTTATTTTTCTTTTAAGCATTGATTTTGCCTTTCTCTTAACGCTTGCGGCTGTTGTTGCCAAATATATTGCAGCCCTCGGGGCAGAGCGAAAGAGCGATCAAGCAGGCTCCAAACTGCAGGGGCGGATTGTTGCTATTTTTAGTCTTTTAGCGGTTGCACCGACGATTTTAATAGCGATATTTTCAGCAATTTTTTTTAATATTGTTATCCAAAGCTGGTTTAATCAAAGAGTTGAAACAGCGATCGGTGAATCCATTGCTATTGCAGGTGCTTATTTAGGTGAGCACCAAAAGGTCATTAGTGCTAATGCTCAGGCCATGGCAGCAGAGCTTACACCGATAGTAGACTATTTATTTTCAGATTCAGAGATTTTAGACCACAAATTAACGGATGAAGTTCAGCATCGAGCCCTCGACGAAGCTATCGTTTTTAATGGTAATATGCAGGTCTTAGGGCGTTCTCGTTTTTCCTTTTCCCTCGATTTTGAATCGATTCCTAGAAGTGATTTGGAAAATGCAAAAACAGCCCCTGTTATTTATACAAATCAAGAAAATGATAGGGTGAGGGCGCTCGTTGCAGTTAATACTTTGACGAACACCTACTTATTGGTTGGTCGAGGCGTGTCGCCCACTGTTTTAAGACGCATTGAAAATGCTTCAAATGCTGCTCAAGAATACGCGCGTCTTGAAGCTCAAGGATCCAATCTTGCCCTAAAATTTGCAGGAATTTTTGTGGGAATTGCGGTATTGCTCCTCTTATCAGCCGTTCTAGCGGGGCTTCTTTTTGCGAATAAGCTGGCCCGCCCTATTCGTCGCTTGATTGAAGCGTCTGACGAAGTTTGTAAAGGGAATCTTTCTGTCCGCATTGCAGCGGAAGACGAGACGGAAGAGCTATCCTCCCTCACATCCGCCTTCAACCGAATGACAGCTCAGCTTGAGTCTCAAAGGGATGAACTGATGATTGCCAATGAACAACTCGATGGAAGGCGTCAGTTTACAGAAGCTGTCTTGGCAGGTGTCTCCGCAGGTGTCATTGGATTGGATGCGAAAGGTAATATCAATTTACCCAACCAATCAGCCAGTAAATTGCTTAAGACGGATTTAGCAGGAAAAATTGGGAAAAAACTTGTTAAAGTCATTCCAGAAATGACCCCTCTGTTTAAAGAAATGAAAGAAATTGGGACTGATTTTATTGAAGCACAAATTACGCTTAATCGAAATGGGCATGGCCATACTCTTCTTGTGCGTATATCCATCGAACATGCAAAAAACAAGCTTACTGGCTATGTGGTGACATTTGATGATATTACCCAACTGCAGGCGGCCCAGAGAAAGGCTGCTTGGGCAGATATGGCGCGACGTATCGCTCATGAAATTAAAAATCCTTTAACGCCGATTCAACTCTCCGCAGAGCGATTGAAACGACGGTACACTCAACAAATCGTTCAAGATCCTGAATCCTTTCACAAGTGTGTAGATACAATTATTCGCCAAGTCGATCACATTGGGAAGCTCGTGGGAGAGTTTTCTTCTTTTGCCCGCATGCCGACGCCAAATATTAAGCCAGAAGATTTCGTCAAAACCTGTAAGGAAGAAATATTTCTTCAAAAACAAGCCCATCCTCATATTCAATTTGAGTTTATTGCCTCCTCTCCCGCGATTTCCTTTTCATACGATCGTGCGCAAATTGGGCAGGTCTTAACAAACCTGATTAAAAATGCCGTTGAGGCTATTGAGGTGAAAAAACCTTTAGAGGGACAGATCCAAATTTTTTTAAACGAAGAAGATCATAACATTATTTTGAAGATTTCGGACAATGGAAGCGGCTTGCCTTCAGAAGGGAGAGAACGTTTAACCGAGCCTTATGTGACTTTTCGTGATAAAGGGACGGGACTAGGGCTTGCGATTGTGAAGAAAATCGTAGAAGATCATGGGGGAACTCTGAGCTTTCATGACGGGCCTTTAGGGGGCGCTGAGATTCAACTTTCCTTTGCACGTAGCTACGTCGCGCAACATATTGTAAATTAAGGAATACGAAAAATGAGTAAAGATATTCTGATCGTAGATGATGAACCAGACATAAGAAATCTTGTGGCTGAAATATTAACGGATGAGGGCAATACTTGCCGGACGGCCGCAACAGGAGAAAAGGCCTTAGAAGAAATTTCACTCCGTCAACCCAATCTTCTGATTCTTGATGTGTGGCTTGGTGACCCCAAATATGATGGGCTAAAAATTCTCGAACTTATAAAGCAAACAAATCCTGATCTCCCTATTGTGATGATTAGTGGCCACGGTACCGTAGAAACCGCCGTTAGTGCGATTAAATTAGGGGCTTATGATTTTATTGAAAAGCCGTTTAAAACCGAGCGGCTTTTGTTGGTGGTTTCTCGAGCTTTAGAAGCGGCAAATTTGCGAAGAGAAAATCATTATCTTAAAGAAGAAGCAAGCCCTTCGGAGATGAGGGGAAAGTCACCGCTTCTTCAAGGCATTCGTAAAACGATTGAAAAGGTCGGCCCCACGAATAGCCGCATTTTCCTTGCTGGACCTGCAGGCGTAGGCAAAGAACTTGCTGCGCGGGAAATTCATGCTAAATCAAAACGGGCTGCCGGACCATTCCTCATCTTTTATTGTAAATCCGATTGTGAAAATTCTATAGAGGAACAGCTTTTTGGAGTTGAAGCAACAGCCACAACTCAGCGTAAATTGGGATTGCTCGAGTTAGCCCATGGCGGGTCTTTATTTCTTGAAGAGATAACGGAGCTTTCCCTGGATGTGCAAGCAAAACTGGTTCGTTTTCTTCATGAGCAAACTTTTAAAAGAGTGGGAGGAACTCAAAAAGTTGTTGTTGATATTCGTATAATGGCAGGCTCAAAATATGACGTAAAGGCTGCTATTGAAGCAGAAAGTTTTCGTGAAGACTTATACTATAGGCTTAATGTTATTACGCTTCAATTGCCCTCTTTAAAAGAGCATCTCGAAGATATCCCTGATCTTGTTTCTTATTTTATAGAACGTCTTTCCCGTCAGGCCGGGGTGCCTAAACGACAATTTTCTGAGTCGACCCTGGCCTTAATGAAAACCTATGATTGGCCTGGTAATATTAATGAATTACGTAATGTGGTTGAAAGAGCTCTGATTTTATCACCAGCAGCAAACGATACGCTTGTTTCACCTGATGAGCTTCCTCCTGAATTAAGAGGAGGCGATATTTCTTCCCTTGCGGCACAAAACGCTCCTGACTTCCTCTCAATGACTCTGCGGGAAGCGCGGGAGTATTTTGAGCGAGAGTACTTGTTGGCGCAAGTTCAGAAATTTGCGGGCAATATCTCGCGTACTGCGAGCTTTGTGGGTATGGAGCGTTCAGCTCTTCACCGAAAACTTCGTCAACTGCAGGTGGAAAGAAAGCGGAGTGAGGGATAAAATTAGTAGTGAGTATTAATTCTTAAAGCTGAAGTACATAAATTTCACCCTAGTGTTTTTGACCTTGCCACCCGAGAGGTTTCTAGAACCATCTGAAGTAAGTTATCCGGCGTTATTCTTTTTTATAAAGACACCTTGAAAGAACTTAATAAATATATTATATAATAATTATTAATGGTTTTTAAAGGATTATATATTGTGATGAAAAAAATATTGTTGCTTTTTTAGGTTGCGCCTTCTTTGCGACGACCTCTCACGCGGTTATCACCCATCTCGAATTTGATACTGAGAAAAGTAGAACCTGGGCTAAGAAATCTTTCCCGAATGTATGTGAAGTGATCATTCAGCATTCAAATGATGGTTCTTTTGGATCAGGCGTCTTAATAGATTCGAACACGGTTTTAACAGCTGCACATGTTGTTCGTGCTGAGCAGGGATTTAAACAAGCTATGGTCAATTTTGCCCAAATTGGTACCGAATTTGACACAAGCGAACCTTTCAGAATGATCGATAAGGTTATTGTCCATCCTAACCACCAAATGAATCAAGATTATTATTGTGAAGGGGTTGATTTAGCCATCCTAAAGTTTTCAGAGCCCATCCTTGACATAGCTCCTGTCAAACTTTATTCAGCTGCAATAAAAGATAATACACAAGGATATATTGTTGGATATGGGGCTGGGGGTAAAAGTAATATAGGGAAGACGGACGATGCTCATATACGAGGTATGGGAACGACTCGTATTTCTAAGAGTGAGGGTAACTATCTCGCCTATAATTTCGACCCTTTATTACACCAACCTAACATGGTGCCGAGTACTTTTAAGGTAACGCAAACGACGGATAAGCTTCAATCTCTTCCTTCGGGTAGAGACAGCGGGGGGCCTTTTCTACTGGGAAAGGGGTCGGACTTGTCAGTAGCCGGTATAGCCCATGGGGGATCAGTTTTTTATGATCAAGAGACTGACAGTATCCCTGGAGCAACCTTCAAGTGGATTGCTATTAAGCCTCACCTCGAGTGGATTAGGGCCAATATGTGAAAGGTAAAAGGTAATGTATTTCAACCCCACGCCTCTTGAATGGATATACTCCCTGGGATGATCCGGGATCTAAACTTATAGACTTAGTTCATGCCGTTATTCACTTTTTGCCATTCAGACCAAAGTCGGGGCCCGCCTGCTTTTCGCTGGCAAATAAATTCATAAAATTGGGTGATGAAGTCCCTGCGCTGTTCCAGCTGTTCTTTTGTATAGGTGCCCCTTGCCCAAACCGTTGTATCCAGCAAATCTTCGGACCCCAAAAGATGTTGACGCGTGATAATATCCTTCAAAGAAACAGTAGGAGCATTTTTCATAATATCTAGCATAGCAAGCATGATAGAGGTTCGGCCTTTTCCATGGTGGCAATGAAAATGAACCCATGTAGTATCGGGTATACTTTCTAGAATGCTTACCATTTCATCTATTTTTTCAGGGGCGGGAATGAATCGACTCCCCGCATTAAGATAAATATAAGAAAAACCATTTTTGATCGCTTCTTCTTCTTCTGGAACGACCCGCTCACGGCAAACCTGTTGGGTGCCTGTCAGAAGAAAACGCCTGACTTTATATTTCCAACTAAACCTGTGGCGGGCTTGATAAGCCAAAAAAGTCGTTGGAATACCCATAAGATAGCCATGAAACTCTGTCATTCCATCCACAAGGAGCTTCTTTTCTTTGATATGACTCAACCGCCTTTTAAGATCAAGAAAATGAACCGCAGCGCCTCCAGAGGCTTTGATGTCTCTGAGTCCTTTTAAATCAACCTGTTCTGATAAACTAATTTTATCTAGAGTGGTCCGGAAATTTCTATTGATGAACGCGTCCGCAAATAAGAATAACAACAAACCAATAAATAGTCCTGCTCCAGTGAGGATGAGGATGTTCTTGATACTAAAAAATTTTTTCATATGTGCATTCAACTTTTAAATATGGCTCTCAGGGTTGTGAGCATTCCGCTATGGATGGAAAATAAGTCACGAACTTAATATATACCCCTCCTGTTCCTTTGCAAAAGAACAACGTCTCCCACAAGGGAAGAGGTGTCTTTAGCTTATTTTCTGACATTCTTAATAAGCAAAAGCAAGAAAAAAGGTTATGAGTTAAGGATATCTCTCTTCTTGTGGGAGACGTCGCCCAAAGGGCGGGTAAGGGGTGATAAAATTGTCATTGTTTAAGTCATTCTTAACAGTAATCCTACCTCTCTCAAACAGACCGCGCCTCTAACGCGCGAATAACACGGATAGCTTTTGCCAGATCAGCAGGTGTATCCACGCCAAAGGGTGCCTGAGTCTCAACTAACTTCACTTCAATACGAATCCCATGGGCCAGTGCCCGAAGCTGTTCTAATCTTTCACGGACTTCTAAATCATTAACAGGAAGGTCCACAAAGCGATTTAGACAGTCTCGGGTATAAGCATAAAGACCGATATGGTGGAAATGGGGGCCGTCCCCCGAAGGCATCAAATTCCGGCTAAAATAAAGAGCACGGCCTATATCTTTGCCATCCCTAAGAGAAAGAGCAATTTTGACTACGTTTCCATCAGTCAACTCATGAGGATCAGTGATAGGCGTTGCAAGGGTTGCCATGTCCACAGTAGGATCTTCAAAAGGCTCTAGAACATGACGTACCAAATCGGGTTCTAAGGTCGGCAGATCTCCTTGGATGTTGATGACATGACTATACTTTCCTTGAGGATCGTACATATCAACCGCAGCCTTTACACGGTCTGTTCCTGTTGCAAGAGAAGAGTGGGTGAGAACACCGTGCCCTCCTAAAGACTCAATGATATCCACAATTTCTTGTTCCGCACTGGCCACGATAACAGGGCCAACGTCAGCCCTTATTGCTTTTTCCCACACACGCACAATCATGGGTTTTCCACAAATATCTGCCAGGGGTTTGTTGGGCAAGCGGGTTGCGCCTAAGCGGGTGGGGATAACCACGAGTGTATTCTTTATCATGAGATCTACCTTTACTTGAGAATATCATTAGAGGTTTTAGTACCATGAAGAAGTGTATTTAGATAGAGTGAAGTTGGAAAAAGTTATTCTGAGAATATTAAAGAAGGGGATTTTAAAAAAAAAATCCCCTATTTTATGTTTTTTTATTAATGTATGACACATCAGGTGTGTGTGGGATTGTTTACATCATACGTATAAACAATTGTTTTATCTAAGTTTTAAAATCCCTCATCAGCAGCATGACCCAAAGATAGTTGAAGGGCACCATTCAGTTTACACTCCACGGGGGTATCGTGCTGCGCTACGGCTGTAATAGTAATATACTGCAAACCAGGATACCTGCCCTTATATTGCATAATGATTTTCTGAAGAGGTAGAGGTATTTACGAAGCGTAGAGCTTCTGCCGACATTCCCGATAAGGCAATTAAGCTAAATAGTATTAATATTTTTTTCATAGTATTTTCTTCAGCTTTGTTACATAAAAATTAGATATCATACATTTAATTAAAAAGCTCAATTATATTGAATAACACATTTTGATGCTGTATAATTATCTAGATCATAAGTAAAAATAGCGTCTGACTTATAAAGTTTTATCCAACCTTGCTGATTGATAGGGATATGGCTAATATTGTTTACTGTACAGGGAATAATTAAACCCGGAGGAGCCTTCACCGTAATTGTAATATATTGCAGATTGGTAGGCTGCTTACGCATTTTCTCAAAAAGTACAGGATTTAAGGACGTTGGTAATCGCTCTCCTTTTTTAAGAGAAGTTACAGTAGGTGTAAAATCATCAATTTTAGCCCCAGGAGCAATATCAAACGTAAATGTGACATCCTCGCCAGCAGCTTTGTTTTTCGGATCAGTAGAGGTGTTTACATATTCTAAAGCTTCTGCCGAGATTCCCCATAGAGCCATCAAACTGGAGCAAATTAGTATTTTTTTCATCTTCTTTCCTTCCACGACTATAAATATAAAAGTCATTTATTTATTTAAAACAGAAAGAAGTTAAATATTATTTAATTCTCCAAAATCTTCTGGCCTGTCTTTTCCCAATCTGCTAAAAAGGAAGCGATCCCTTTTTCTGTCAGAGGATGAAGATACAACTGCCAGAATACCTTTGGCGGAAGGGTCACGATGTCTGCCCCCAAACGGGCAGCTTCGACCACATGAAGAGGACTCCGAATGGAGGCTGCTAAAATTTGGGTCGCAAAGTCTGGGTAATTATTATAAATATCAACAATCTCGTGGACCAAATCCATGCCGGTTTCACCCACATCATCTAATCGTCCGAGAAAAGGGGACACGAATGTGGCGCCTGCTTTGGCACACAAAATGGCTTGCGCTGCAGAAAAGCATAATGTGACATTCACTTCTGTTCCTTCTCCGGTTAAGATACGGCAAGCTTTAAGCCCATCAACGGTTAAGGGAACTTTTATGACGACATTGGACGCAATTTTCGCAAGGTGCCGGCCTTCTGCCAGCATTCCCTCGGTATCTGTTGCGGTCACTTCAGCGCTGACAGGTCCCGGAACCAGCTCGCAAATTTCCCCGATCACCTCTTCAAACCGTCGACCCGATTGGGCCACAAGGGTTGGGTTTGTCGTGACCCCATCTACAAATCCGGTTTCAACAAGGGAGCGAATTTCATTTACATCCGCTGTGTCGACAAAAAATTTCATAAGGGAGGATCCTTTGTTATATAATATGAGCACATTATGAAGTCGAATCCTTTCCCTGTAAACCCACCCGTGAAGCTCTCTGTTCTTTTACCCCTCCCTTTAAACGGAGCCTTTGATTATGAGCACTCCCATCTTCTCCCCCCAGGAACGCTGGTGAAGGTGTCCTTTGGTTCTCGAGTGCGCTATGGCATAACGTGGGAGGGAGAGGGAAAGCCGAGTACAGTCCCCAAAACCCTGAAACCCATCATTACTGCCTTTGAGGGTGTGCAGCTCCCAGAAGCCTCTCTAAAGTTCCTAACGTGGGTGAGTGATTACACTATGTCCGCTCGAGGGCAAATTTTAAAAATGATATTGCCCACGCCAGAAGCCTTTGAAGCGTGCGGTGAACAGCTTTACGGTATTGCAAAACTTCCTCAACGCATGACAGCCCAGCGACAAAAAATCTTGGATTTTTTACATCTCAATCCTGAACCCCTTTCCATAAGCGAGCTCGTGGAAAAAAGTGGGGTGAGTAAGGGCATCATTAATTCTCTCGTCAAAGAAGAGGTGTTGTCACTTCAAGGGGTCAGACCTTGGGCTGCCCCCCATGAAATGCTTCAGACTGAGCCTGAAAAACCTCAACTGTCATCTGATCAGCTTGTGGCGGCAGAAGAGATAAAGAAAAGCCTAGATTCCCATCAGTTTCATACATTCCTTTTAGAAGGCATTACGGGCTCAGGAAAAACGGAAGTTTATTTCGAGGCCATCGATCATGTCCTGCAAAAGGGTGGACAAAGTCTTGTCCTCCTGCCTGAAATTTCGCTTAGCACCCAATGGTTACAGCGTTTTAAGAAACGGTTTGGTTTTCAACCCGCCCTGTGGCACTCAGACTTGGGAAAAAGCGAAAGAAAAGCCACCTTCCGCACCATCATGGAGGGAGGCATACCTATTATTGTGGGGGCCCGCTCAGCTCTTTTTCTTCCTTTTCCTGATCTCAAGCTTATCATTGTGGATGAAGAACATGATGGATCCTATAAGCAAGAAGAAGGGGTCATTTATAATGGACGCGATATGGCGGTGGTGCGTGCGCGGCTGAGTGGTGCAACTTCTGTATTGGCCTCCGCAACACCCTCACTTGAAACCGAATTGAATGTTCAGTCAAAAAAATATGGCCATCTTCAACTCAACTCACGTTATGGGGGTGCAGAACTTCCCGAAGTAAAACTCATCGATTTACGGAAAGTTAAGCGGAATGGATCGGAATGGATTTCACCCGCTCTTCGAGGCGCCCTTCAACAGACCATGGAACGAGGGGAGCAAGCCATGTTGTTCCTCAATCGACGAGGGTATGCCCCTATGACGTTGTGTCGAAGCTGCGGCGATCGAATTATGTGTCCTTATTGCAGCGTTTCCCTCGTCCAACACAAACATCAAAGCAAATTGCTGTGTCATCATTGTGGGCATGTGAGCCGTCTTCCCTCTACATGCCCCAGCTGTCAAGAGGAAGAGACCTATTGTGCCATTGGTCCGGGAGTCGAGCGAATCTATGAGGAAGTGAAAACTTTCCTTCCCCATCATCGCTGTGCTCTCCTTACAAGCGATCATTTAACAAGTTCGCAGAAAATAGCTGAGCAAATCCAGCGCATTCAAAATCATGAAGTGGATGTTCTGATTGGAACCCAAATGATGGCGAAAGGCCACCATTTCCCTCTTCTAACGTTGGTGGGTATTGTTGATGGAGATAGTGCATTGTCAGGCAGTGATTTAAGGGCCTCAGAGAAATCCTTCCAATTGCTCCATCAAGTCGCGGGACGTTCGGGGCGCGAACAACGACGAGGACAGGTGCTTCTCCAAACCCACCAACCGGAACACCCAGTAATGCAAGCCTTAGTTGGCCACGACAAAGCGCAATTTGCGGCCCTGGAAGCAGAGCAACGCATGATGCATGGCTTTCCACCCTTTGGGCGCCTCGCGGCTTTGATTCTTTCAGGTCGAAAGGAAGACGAGGTACAAAAGGCCGCCCGGGCCCTTGCAAGGACCTTTCCTGTGACAGATAAGGCTGAACTCTTAGGCCCTACACCCGCCCCTCTGGTGTATTTAAGGGGCAAGCACCGATGGCGCCTCTTGGTCAAAACGGCAAAAGATTTTGCGCCTCAGCCGCTCTTAAAAATGTGGTTGGCTCATACGCCCTTACCTCCTTCGGTTCAGATCCAGATTGATATTGATCCTTATAGTTTTTTTTAGGGATGCTCAGCCCTAATAACCTGCGAGATTAGTTGCCACTAAATAGACTAGTCGGAAATGTGATCGATTTTTTCGCAGGGGTTCTATCAAGATCGATTTCACTCTCTCTTTCTCTGACCACATCCGTTCCGCCCTGCTGGTACATTAAAGCCCTTTTTCCTTGGTCAGCGTTCCATTTTCCCCGCTCTTTGCATTCTTTCATACATTTTTCAAACGCTTGTGTTCCTGGTCCATAGGAACGGCAAGCACGAAAGGCAGACAGTTGACTCTCCTTTTGAACAGGTGTTTGACAGGCTGTGAGAAATAGGCAGAAAATAATCAATTTTTTCATAACAACACTCCTTGAACGTAACTAAGCTGTTCTATACGCAATCTTTAAGAACTAAGCAAGATTTACCGTGGGACTGGCTCCCTAGACCCTTCACCAAAAAAAAGTTTTGATGTAGGATGAACATTACTGAAAATATGAAGGGAATAGACCATGTTTCTTATCGATAGTCATTGTCATTTAGATTATGACTCCCTCTCCAACGATTTGGAGGCCGTCCTCAAACGCGCTCGAGACGCGGGCGTTAAGGGATTTTTGACCATCTGTACGGAACTTTCTAAAATTCCTGTTTTAACCGCCCTTGCGGAAAGTCACAGGGATGTATTTGCTACCCTGGGTGTTCACCCCCATGAAGCCCAAAAGACCCTTCCTGCAAAAGAACTTCTTAATGTTTTAATCCAAGGTGCGGCTCACCCTAAAATGGTAGGCTTTGGGGAAACGGGTCTGGATTACTATTACGCGCATAGCCCAAAAGAAGAACAACTTTCAGCTTTCAAGGCCCATATCGAAGCAGCTCTTATCTGCGATCTCCCTCTGATTGTGCACACCCGCGATGCAGAGGAAGATACAATCGCTTGCCTCAAAACCATTGGACAAGGCAAAGCACGGGGGGTCATTCATTGTTTTTCCGGAAGCGCCTGGCTTCGTGATCAAGCGCTGGATCTTGGTTTTTATATTTCCGCGTCCGGCATTCTAACCTTTAAAAAAGCAGAAGGTATTCGGGACCTTTTAAAGGATGTTCCTCTGGACCGATTGTTGGTTGAGACCGATTCACCTTACCTAGCACCTGAGCCTTATCGCGGAAAGCCGAATGAGCCTGCCTTTGTTATTGCAACTGCAAAAGTTCTTGCCCAGCTTAAAGAAATCCGTTTTGATGAGCTGTGTGTGCAGACAACGCAGAATTTCTTAAAGCTTTTTTCGAAGGTAAGGCTAGACTCAACTTATTCGATGAGCGATTATGATCCGGGATCTAAAAAATACCCCTCATTTTCCGAGGATAAAAAATAAAGTTCAATTAAGATAAGGTAAAAGGGCAATGCGCGTAAAAATTTTAGGCTGTGGAGCCTCTGGCGGGGTTCCTTTAATTACGGGAGAGTGGGGCGTTTGTGATCCCAAAAATCCCAAAAACCGCAGACGGCGGGCCTCTATTCTTGTTGAAGATCACGATACCACGTTGTTGGTAGACTCCTCGCCTGATTTGCGAGAGCAATGCCTCTCAAATGGGATCCGAAAGATTGATGCAGTCATTTATACGCATGATCACGCGGATCATACTCAGGGCCTTGATGACTTAAGGCCTTTTTTGCAGACGCAAAAAAAGCCAATTCCTCTGTATGGAGATGCCGGGACCCTAGAAGATCTTAAGTCACGTTTTGGGTATGCTTTTCCTCTCGTCGAAAATCCTCCTGAAATCTATCGTCATTTCGTTACACCTCATATTATTGATGGCCCGTTTGTTGTGAAGGGTATTGCGGTCACTCCTTTTCTCCAAGGGCACGGATATTCGACCTCACTGGGGTTTCGTTTTGGAAAGGTGGCCTATTCCACAGATGTTCTGACGTTGGATGAAGCCTCATTTCAAGTGCTCGAAGGTGTTGACGTGTGGATCGTCGATTGTATCGCGATGGATCCTCGCGCAACCCATTCCCACCTCCCTCAAACTCTGGAATGGATTGAGCGCGTGAAGCCTCGTCAGGCCTACCTTACACATATGTCCCATCATCTGGATTATGATACATTGGTAGGTCTTCTTCCGAAGGGGATAGAACCCGCCTATGATGGGTTGGTGATTGAGGTTTGAGGGGAAAAGTATTTCCTTCTCACCCGCTGTTCGAGCGACCTCTCGCCCATTCCCTAAAAAATCATCCCCCTTAGCCCTATTTTAACCAGGTTATGGGAAGAGGTAAAAGTTCAAAAAATAAAAAACATTAACTGTTTATTAAAAATATTATGTCAATGTATTCTACATGAATAACTTTTTATGGAGAAAAAAATGAAATTGACAACTTTAATGGGGCTTGCTTTAATTTTCGGAGCTATTACTACAGACGCTTATTCTGCAACTGATGCATGTGCCTTTCCAGTGGTATTTGCTGGTGCTATGAGCCAGTTCAATCAGAATCCTGGACCTATTTGCGAGGCTGCATGTAGCAAAACTCCCGTTGGTCTCCGCACTGGTGTGTGGAATGGCGACATTAACCGTAATAATTCGAATTGTCCTCATAGCATTTCATGCGGCTGTAATTAAAAACCTATTTGACGTGAAATCTGAACATGCTATACTCTTTCAACGTCGCCCGTGGGTGTTTGTAGCACCCACGAGAGACTAACCTTGATAACCCTTAAAGCAACTAAGGAGAAACCAGGCTATGCCTAAATTACCTACATAAACAGATTTTTTCAAGAATTTTAACAGAAGAACGCATAGGGCCTCTCTTATTTTGCCTATGGACCCTCGCCTCTGGCCAACCGGCCGGTTCATGGCCTTGGGAGAGCCTTGCTTTTCTTCTGATGCTGAGCTGTGATGAAAGGAAGTATGCAAATGGGTGGTCTGATGGTGCATAGCTTGGCAGCAATCTTGAAATGCTGCTTGTGGTGGTAGACGGCAATCCTGGGTCAGGGGGTCGTAAGGTGTTTTTAGGAAATATTTCCTGAGAACCCTTACGATTTTTTTTCCCAACTGTCTTATAAGATCCCTACAAAAAAGGCCCCTCAAAATCTGAGAGGCCCAGTCTTCAAAAAATCAGAAACCTTTCAAAGGTTTCGTGACGTGGATGGGTTACTTTGTTGGCGAAGAGTTGTACCATTTAGTTGGAGACAACGAAGACAATGAAGGTAATGAAGGCAACATGTCTCGTGTGAGTAAGGCATTCTTCTCGTCAGCTTGATATTTCTTTTCAGCTTGTTCAAGCGCCACAGTTTGTTCCACAACCGCTTTTTTTGCCGCAGCAATCTCGTTTTCCAGAGTAGAAAGTTGCCGCTGCAGTTCCAAAAGCTCGAGTTCATCTTTCTCTTTTATTATGGATAGCTCGTTTGCGTAAATTACATTTTCAGTGTTTGTCTTGTTTTCTTCAAGAGCAAGATTTTCAAGTGTTTTTGATAGCTGAATAGGCGCCTCTTCCTCAACGACCTGATTATCTTGGATAGCATTTGAATGAGGTGAAACTATGCTCTTATCCCCTGAAAAATACGCCCAAGGATTCAAGTAAGAGATGGGTCCATCTTTTGTTATAAGAACCTTATTGTTGAAAGCCACAATTTTTATTTCAGTTTCTTTAACCTCTGCTAGCAGATTTTGCAGAACTTGTTTTCGCACGGGAATAGTATCGTTTATTTCCCTGATATCATTTTGCAAAGTTTGTTTCCTCAACTCTGCGTCTTGTTGCATTTTGATTTTCTTTTGAAGAAAAATAACACCGCCCTCTTGAGCATTATCAAGGTCTTTCTTAAAATCAATTTTTACGCCTTGAGTGTCTGTTTTTACAGGACTCTGGAACTTCTCTCGAGCAGCCCTAACGCTACTAATTTGACTATTGCCGTCAATTTCAGGCTCCATTGCAAAGGCGCTAGAAAGCATGCTGGAGGCCATAAGAGCACTTAAAGATAAAGTTTTGAGATTAATAACATTCATTTACATCACCATTTTAAAAATTAACACTATAATTCGAAAGAAAATTAAAAAATTTGCACGATGGCGCCTTCCATTTTCCCCTGACTTTCCTCTCCCCAATCTGGAGTGATATCAGACATATAATAATATTATTTAAAAATTCAAGACTTGATATACAATATATTTTAAAAATAACTCAGGAGTAAAAGTACATTCCCTCTCACGCCCACACGCTAGACCGAGGGGATGCAGTCAGCATCAATTCTGTCAGTGCCCAGACAAGGGCATCCAGCCTATCCGGGGACTTGGTGCTCACCCCGGGGATGTAAGAACAGAGCTGCTCATCCAGTTTCGGAAAAGCGCTCGCATGCCACACCTTTCCCCGCTCATAGAGGGACGCGATGGGCTCAGTGCGTAGGCCTTTTCCTCGCATGGCACGTACCGGCTTGTAACTTACGTTTGCGTCATGGGTACGCAAGAGCTGCTCAACCAACTCGCCCCCCATGTTTACTTCCGCTACGATGCGATCTGCTTTGAGACGATGGTAAGCTTCAATGGCTTTTCCAATCCACAAGTTGGTGGGGCCTTTAAAGGAGAGATCTTCCAGAACAACCCCAATTCCTTCGGCTGTTAATCCGGCTGCAATGATTCCCGTTTCATCACTGGAAGGTCCGTGGCTCACGGCCGGATCGATGGCAATCACAAGGCGTTGCAGGGGAACATTCTGAAAGGATTCCCTCGCACGCTCTAATAGCGCGGGGGTCCACAGAGAGCCTTCCGTTTCTTCGACGAAATCCGCATAAATTTCCTGACGCCCCAGCCACCGTTTTTCATAATGATGACGAATGTAGTCAAGAAAGGGTGTGGCAAGATTTTTGGCATTCTCAAAAGTTGACCCCTTTGTCAGAATCACTTCAGGGTCTTTCGCAAGTTTTTTCAAAAGCTTTGTCGGACGGGGGGTGGTGGTGACCACTACTCGCGGGTTTCGACCGAGGCGAAGCCCGAACATCAGCTGATCCCAGACTTTCTCTCCTTCCCTAAATTTTGCCAGCTCATCGATCCAAGCTCCATCAAATTGGGGGCCGCGAAGCTGTTCAAAAGCTTCCGCACTGAAGCAAGTGGCAATCGCTCCATTGGGCCAGGAAAGAAGACGCCGCGAGGGTTCATAGGTAGGTCTTTCAGCGGGGGGATGAACGGCCAACAGGCCAGAAGAGCCTTCAACCATGACTTGACGCGTCTCGGCCTCTGTTTCACCAATAAGCGCGAGCCTTCGGCACACTCCCTGCTTAATCCATTGACGCAGGGTTTCCGCCCCTGTTCGTGTTTTCCCAAAGCCCCGCCCGGCCAGGATCAACCATACGCCCCAGTCTCCTTTTGGAAGCAGTTGAGAGTCTCTCGCATTATGCTGCCAGTCATAGCGCAAGGCCTCAGAGGATCTGCGCTTTTGCTCTCTTTTCAAAAGCTCCAGTAATTTTTTGTAGTCTTCTTTCATCATGGATTTTATGATGCCAGAAAAAAAGTGAAGCTCCTATTTTTTTAAGCAAATGGGCAATTAAAATTTAGAAGCTTAAAGGATGTGAAAAAGGGGGCTTGATCTCGTCCATTGAACCTCCTTATGTTATCGACTCGGTTTTATTTTCCATTTTTTATTTTTTTCTTAAATACAAAATAGAAAAGAGCTCTTTTTTATAGTATAATTTCATCATAGATTTTATGAGGGAAGAGAGAGAATTAAAATCCAAATATTTTGAACAGATGGGCAATTAGTCAGATAAGGAACCTCAGTTTTGGATAAGTAATGAACTTCAACCTAAAGGCGTCATTCCCGCCTTTGCGGGAATAAAGCCGGTAAGGATGGAAAAGAGCCTCACTCCGCCCCTTTCACAAAGCCCTTCATGACCTTTTTCGTGCCCGTGTGGTCAAAGTCAATCTCAAGTTTATCCCCTTCAATGGCCGTAATGTGTCCGTATCCAAACTTTATGTGAAAGATGCGTTGGTTCACGTGAAACTCTTTTCCTATAAGAGGGAGAGCTAGAGGTTCTTTCGCTTCTAGTTTTGGCGAAGGGGTACGACGAATGAAGGCATGGGATTGGTTAGTGAGCCTGAGGTGCTCTACATGTTCCGCAGGTAACTCCTCAATAAAACGAGAAGGCGAGCTGGATTGCCATTGATTATGGACGCGCCGGTTAGCTGCAAACGTGATGATCGATCGTTCCCGGGCACGGGTAAGGCCTACATAAGCCAACCTTCGTTCTTCTTCCAGGCCCGCTTCTCCCTTTTCTCCCATGGCACGGGGATGGGGGAAAATACCTTCCTCCCAGCCGGTTAGAAAAACCGTATTAAACTCGAGGCCTTTCGCACTATGTAAAGTCATGACGCTGACCGTCTCAGAACTCGTGCCCTTTGCATTTTCCATGACCAAACTCACGTGCTCTAAAAAGAGAGGAAGACTTTCAAATTCGTCAATGGCATTGACCAATTCTTTCAGGTTTTCCAAGCGCCCCGGAGCTTCCGGAGATTTGTCCGCTTGCCACATAGCCGTATAGCCTGACTCATCTAGGATAAGGCGGGCCAATTCGCCATGACGCGTGGTATCTAGCTGTTTTCTCCAACGAGAAATATCATACAAAAGTCCTTGAAGGGCAGCTTGTGCCTTGCCCCGGAGCTCATCTGTCTCAAGCAAGCGTACGGTGGCTTCCGTCAGAGAAATTTGTTCCATACGCGCATATTGATGAAGGGTTTGAAGGGTGCTGGTCCCAAGACCGCGCTTTGGGGTATTCACAATTCGCTCGAAAGCTAAACTGTCATAAGGCTGAACAACAATGCGCATGTAGGCAAGGGCATCTCGAATTTCTAATCGTTCATAAAACCGCGGTCCCCCAATCACTCGATAGGGGACACCAAGTGTAATAAAGCGTTCTTCAAACTCACGGGTTTGAAAGCCCGCGCGCACGAGGATCGCCATTTCATTCAAGGATTGACCTTTGCGGTGTAAGGACTCGACCTCGTCTCCGATAAAACGGGCTTCTTCTTCTCCATCCCATATGCCGTGGATACGGACTTTTTCGCCGCCGGTTTGTTCCGTCCAAAGGGTCTTTCCGAACCGACTTGCATTCTGGGCAATAAGTCCGGAGGCGGCCCCCAAAATATGGGCGTTAGAGCGGTAGTTTTGTTCAAGGCGCACAATGGTGGCACCTGGGAAATCCTTTTCAAAGCGCAAGATATTGCCGACCTCAGCACCACGCCATCCATAAATGGACTGGTCATCATCGCCCACACAACAAATGTTCCCTGATCCTTGCGCTAAAAGCCGTAACCAAAGGTACTGAGCGACATTCGTATCCTGGTATTCATCCACAAGAATGTAATGAAACTGGGTCGTATATTGGGCGAGAACATCGCTGTGTTCCGTAAAGAGCTTTAGGCATAAAAGAATCAAATCCCCAAAATCAACGGCATTCAGAACTTTGAGGCGATCTTGATAGAGACCGTACACATGAAACGCCGCCTTTTCAAAGGCAGAACCGGGAGGGGAAACTTTTTCCGGCAGCAAAGCCCGATCCTTCCAACGGCTAATGATGGAGGCTATTACACGGGGGGGAAATTTTTTATCGTCGATTTCTTCTGCCTTCATGATTTGCTTAATCAAGCGCAACTGGTCATCTGTATCCAAAATGGTAAAAGAACTTTGAAGCTTCAATAGCTCTGCATGGCGTCTTAAGATACGGACACAAATGGAATGGAAGGTGCCCAGCCACAATCCTTCGACGGGGCCGCCGATAAGGCTTGCAACCCGTTCGCGCATTTCGTGCGCGGCTTTGTTGGTAAAGGTTACGGCTAAGACTTGAGACGGCCAAGCTCTACGGCTCAAGAGGATCAGCGCAAGCCGGGTTGTCAGCACCCGCGTCTTCCCCGTTCCCGCCCCAGCGAGTACCAAAAGAGGTCCTTCTGTGAGCTCTACCGCTTGTCGTTGAGCTGGGTTTAAAGAATTGACTTGCTCTAAAAATCCCGGATTTGTTATGTCTTGGGTATCAAGGGCCATATAGTTTATCTGCGCAACTGTCATATGACAGCTTATAGCATGGTCTTGAGAGGGGGGTCCAGGGGGTCGTGATACGATTAAAACTGTGCTTTTTTATACGTCCTATAGGAAAGTGGCTACCCCCTCGGGCGTCATCCCGGAATTTAGAAAAGCTTACCCTTTGCGTAAGCGGAGGGTTAGATTTTCTTAATATCCGGGACCCAGATTATTTTTTGTTTGAGAATTTTCCTGGGTCCCGGCTATTAAGGTCTCCTAACGTTCCCCACGCATTCGCGCGGGTCACGAAGGATACCTAAATTCCGGGATGACGCCCGTGGGTAGTAACTGTATTAAAAAAAGCACAGTTTTAATCGTACCTAATGGGCAGTAATCAGAATTAATTTTCCGTTAACTCTTTCTTAACTAACTGAGGACAGAATGTGAGGAAAGAAAAAATCTTCACGAGAGATTTGAATCTTCAAAAGAAAAAAACACAAAAAAAGGATAGGAACATGTTAACAAAATTTAAAATATTACCCGTAGCGGCTTTGGCATTCTGTTGGACGGTTGGAGCTGCTGATGCGGATACCACATCCTGTACTGAAGCAATGGACCATTGTAAGCAATGGTATGGATCACGCACAGCAACTACACAAGATGCCTGCACGGTATGGTCGCAGCATACCGAAAAAGGTCAGAATAATTACACAGCTGCTTGGTATAGGTGTTGTCGTGGAGAAGATGGAATTGGAGCACCCGCTCAGCCCTGCATTGCAAATCCAGATTGCGATAATGCTAATACAATATGTTTAAAAGGATAATTAACATTATCACATTCACCTAACCGTCTTTTCCTTCTATTTTTCCTTTCGGGAAGCGGGAGAAGGGGTCCTCGAGTGGTGGGGTTTCATCCCACCACCCGTTCCTTACTTAACCCCATACAACTGTTGAGCGCGCTTTTCAAAAGAGCTGAGCATTTGATTAAATGCGCCTTCAAAAACTTTTTGCGTTGCACTTTGAAAGAGGCGGTTGCGAAACTGGAACTCAATAAAAAAATCAACATTTGTCCCAAAACTTGGCGCCTGTTTAAAAATCCAGTGATTGTTCAGGGATTGAAAGGGACCGGTAATATACTCCACATCGATACGGGTTTTGGGGGTTAAATGAACCCGAGAGCGAAAGGTTTCCCGAAAGAGTTTGTATCCCACGCTTAGGTCGGCAACAATTTCTGTCTCTGACTTTGAAAGGATCCGGGCGGCAGCGCACCAGGGTAAAAATTCGGGATATTTTTCGATATCTGCCACCAAATCGAACAGCTGTTCGGGAGTATAAGGCATGAAGTGGGTGTGGAGTCGGGTTCCCATTATTTTTCCAAGGCAAGCTGCTTCTCTCTCGCCTCTCTCAAGCGTATAAAATCATCCCCTGCATGGTAGGAAGAGCGGGTGAGGGGAGAGGCGGACACCATTAAAAACCCTTTTCCACGGGCCATACGGCTATAATCTTCAAATTCGGTGGGGGGCACGAAACGGTCGACGATATGGTGTTTAGGCGTGGGTTGTAGGTACTGACCAATGGTCATGAAATCTACGGAGGCCGCTCTTAAATCATCCATGACTTGATACACTTCGCCTTTGTCCTCCCCAAGACCTACCATGATGCCAGATTTTGTGAAAATGGAAGGATCCAGATCCTTAACCGTTTGTAAAAGATGGAGGGAATTGAAATACCGAGCACCTGGCCGCACTTCCGCATAAAGCCGAGGAACTGTTTCTAGATTATGGTTGAAGACATCTGGTTTTGCTCGCACGACAATTTCAATAGCGCCGTCTTTCCGTAAAAAATCTGGAGTGAGGACCTCAATGGTTGTGTGGGGAGCGTGTTTTCGAATGGCTTGGATGGTTTGTGCAAAGTGGTTTGCCCCTCCATCATCCAAATCATCCCGATCAACCGAGGTGACGACCACATGATGAAGGCCCATTTCTGCAATGGCAAGTCCTACTCGTTCTGGCTCATGAGGATCCAGAAGGTCAGGGCGTCCCGTTTCAATGTTACAAAAGCGACAGGCGCGGGTACAGACGCTCCCCAAGATCATGACGGTGGCATGCTTTTTCGCCCAACATTCCCCAATGTTCGGGCAGGCTGCTTCCTCACAGACCGTATTCAGCTTTTGCCGCCGCATGAGCTCCCTCGTTTCATGATATTCTTTCGACGTGGGAGCCTTAACACGAATCCAGTCTGGCTTCTTTAGCTTTTGGTCCAATGGGTTGTGTCCTTTAGCGTTCAAATTCACCTTATTATTGAGTAATTAAGAGATTTTTGTCAAACTCCTTGTTCAACTCAGAGATCTCGCGCTGAAATTTATTGTGCTCCGCTCAATCCCCATCGAAAACATAACAAATCCCTAGGTTCTCAAAACGTCATGGGGTAGGGAGATATGGCGCAGGAGAGCAATGACAAAAACAGCAGTGTTTTACCTACACTTAATCGCCGTTACAGACACACAAGAACTTTTGGCATTCGTTGTACTCCTGCTCTAGCCCTAATTCCTGCGCTTGCCTCTTATTGCCGTAAGGAGGGAACTGCAACTTCATTCCTCTATGTTCACTACATATATTTTGTCGACAATCTTCTTGAGAATCAATACACTGAGTATAAAGCCCAAAAGCATTCTGCAATGTGAATACAAACAAAATACCCATAAAGCCAATTAATTTTTTCATCTGGAGTTTCCTTTGTTTATTACAGATATGATTATATGAGGAAAAAATTAACAAATTATTAAAAATATCATTTCTCCTCCGCAGAAGGATTTTTACTCGATTTCACAGTAAAGGGTATGCGCGCTTAACAGCCTCTACGTTTGAGATGCTTTTTAAGTGTTCGGGTCATCCCCCGTTTGTGGTCAGAAATTTAGATTTGTGTGTTTTCGATACCATGCCCTTTGTAACCTTTGTCAACGAACGCCTGCTCAAGAAATCAGCTTGAACTTACCTAAACGGCGGCTCGTCAAAGTTCCGAAGCTTGCGAGAATGGATGAGCACATCCCCTTTGGCGAGTTCTTTCTCAAGAATACGAATGGTTTCAATGCCAATATGAAGATGCTGGGAAACGCTCTGCCTGTAAAAATTATGGGCCATTCCACGAAGCTTTAACTCTCCATGGATAGGTTTGTCAGAAATGCAGAGAAGGGTTCCATAGGGAACACGCATACGAAACCCATTGGCGGCAACGGTGGCCGATTCCATATCGAGGGCTATAGCGCGACTTTGTCGAAAGCGTTCCATCATTTTTTGAGATCGAAGTTCCCAGTTTCGATTGTCGGTCGTAACAACCGTACCTGTACGCATACGACCTTTTAAATCTGGTCCTAACTCTCCCGTTATATTGGCAACCGCTTGCTGTAAGGCGACCTGGATTTCGGCAACGGGTGGAATGGGAACCCAGTCGGGTAAATCAAAATTTAATACATGGTCTTCCCTAACATAGGCGTGAGCAAGGACATAATCCCCAAGCCTTTGGCTTCGTCTCAAGCCTGCACAATGGCCGAGCATAAGCCAGCAATGGGGACGTAAAACCGCTAAATGATCCGTTATGGTCTTAGCATTTGTAGGACCCACACCGATGTTGATAAACGTAATGCCATTGTTATTTTTCTTTTTGAGGTGGTAAGCGGGCATTTGGGGGAGCAAAGACAGCCTGCTGCCATTCGGTTCCTTAAAGTCTAAACGGGGGTTGGGCGTAATGAAATCGCCTGGTTCCACAAGAGCCGTATATTCGTCACTCTCTTTAAGACAGGTATTAGCATATTCAATAAATTCATCCACATATCTTTGGTAGTTTGTTAATAAGATAAAATGTTGGAAGTGTTTTGCAGAACTACCGCAATAATGGTGGAGTCTACCTAATGAAAAATCGACGCGTTCCCCTGTAAAAAGCGCCAAAGGGCGGGGATCTCCTTTTTTGACCTGATACAAACCATTAACGATCGTATCATCAACAACGCTTAGATTGGGAAGGGCAAATTCAATGGAGTTTTGCCATAGCAGTTCAGGAGGAAATGATATGGAATCACATTCATCTACGAAAGGAAGGGGAATAGGCCAATCGCTTTCCCCTACAACAACCGGCGTTTTATGGTGGTTAATCAGAAGTTCGATTTGTTGTTTGTAGTAACAATGAAAAATATCAGGACGAGTCAATGTTGTTCCGTAGGTTCCTGCTTCCAGAACAGCCCCAAAGGCAATCCGATCATCAACATTTAAATTGGCATTTGTTACCTTGATACCAATGTAAGGATAAGTCGCGTTTTTTAGTTCTGGAAGACGTTTCTGTTCCTGTTTTAAGGCAGAAAGACTTAGAAAAGAGTCTCGAATGATGGCCGTATTTTTATTGTAAATTTCCGTAAGGTGCGTGATTGCTGCTTCTGCATCCCAGAATTCTATAAGATTTTTTGCATTTCCATGGGAGTCCTTAAGAGGTGTTAACTTTTTTGTTTTTTGCATTCTTTATCCTTATGGCTTTATTCTTATACTATCTCACCTTAAAACTATTTTCGCAATTCTCCATTTTTCGATGGCTGTTCTGGTATAATCACCCCTTTCCCCTTTCCTTTGCAGAAGGGGACGACACATTATTTTCAATAAATTTAATAATCTTAGTTGCTACATCACTTCCCGTTGTTTTTTCAATACCTTCAAGCCCCGGAGAAGAGTTTACTTCTAAGACGACGGGACCATGATTTGTCCTTAATAAATCAACGCCACACACATTAAGGCCCATCAATTTAGCACACCGTACAGCGATCGATCGTTCTTCAGGCGTAATTTTTTCTTTTGTTCCTATGCCCCCTCGATGAAGGTTTGAGCGAAAATCTCCTGGTGGCCCCGTGCGTTTCATGGAAGCCACAACTTTACCTCCGATCACAAAACATCGAATATCCATAGCCCCTGCTTCTTTAATGTATTCTTGAACAAGAATATTCACATTCACCTCGCGAAAGGCTTCGATGACACTGCGAGCTGCAATATGGGTTTCTCCTAAAACAACGCCGAGCCCTTGCGTTCCTTCTAAGAGTTTTACGACAACAGGAGCCCCTCCCACCATCGAAATCATATCGTCCGTATATTTTGTTGAATGAGCAAATGCTGTGACAGGGAGTCCAATTCCTTTACGTGCTAAGATTTGTAGGGCACGGAGTTTATCCCTTGATTTTCCAATAGCGACTGAGTCATTTAACGACCATGCACCCATTATTTCGAGCTGACGTAGAACTGCAAGGCCATACATGGTAATAGAGGCTCCAATCCGAGGGATAACCGCATCGTATTTCTCAAGAGGGTGCCCTTTGTACTTAATATGAGATTCATGGGCCGAAATATTCATATAAACTTGAAGGGTATCAATAACATCAATTGTATGGCCATGGGCTTGGGCTGCCTCAACCAGACGCTTGTGGGAATAAAGATTTGGGTTTCGGGCCATCATCAGAATTTTCATACTAACTATTCTTTCAAAAGAGTTTTACTTTTTCGTTAATGAGAGGAAGGGCTTAAAAGAAATGAATGGCTAGGATCAACTAAAATTCGACCTTTTAGAGCATTACGCCCCACGAGCATTCGAAAACCCATTTCATCTCGGTTTGCAAGCGAAATTTCGATAAGAGAGGAAAAATCCCCCAATTTTAAGGTGGTCTCAATGATGAAGCGCTTTTGGCTATGGCCACTAGAACTTGTAATCCAGCGATAATCCACAATTGGGGACGTACACGTATGAGTGATTGACTCGTCATCCTGGAAAGGGTGAACATCAAATTGAAGCCAATCTTTTCCCATATGGGTAAACAGAGAGAGGTCAAACGCATGTAGAGAAGAGGTTTTAGCGCCTGTATCCAGTTTAACCTTAATTTTTTCAACATTAAGGTCGGGTAATTGCCCCCACTCTCTCCAACCAGCAATAAGTTTTGATGGTGTAATTTTTTTCATGGGGGAGTAAGCATTCGACCCAATGGTCGTCCTCCAAAGATATGAAAGTGAAAGTGGGGGACTTCTTGCCCGCCATGAACGCTGTGATTTGAGAGAATCCGAAACCCATCTTTTCGAAGGTCAAAAGATTTGATCACGTGATGAATAGCTTTTGTAAATCCGTAAACAAATTCGGGAGATGCTTTTTCAGCAAAATCAAAGAAAGAAACATATTCTTTCTTTGGAATGACTAAAACATGGATGGGTGCCTGGGGATTAACATCATGAAATGCCAAAGCGTACTCATCTTCATAAATAATATCAGCAGGAATTTCCTTTCGAAGAATCCGTGCAAAAATATTGTTTTTATCATACTCCATCCTATCTCCTGCAAATTGATAATGAAAAATTAACCCATCATACGTTATCTTAGGTTAATTAATAATATTTTTTTTACATAGGAGGTCCAATGAACAACGCTAGCCCTAATCTTTGGCATGGCTCAACTCTGCTTACCGTACGGAAGGACAATCAAGTTGTCATTGCTGGGGATGGTCAGGTGACCCAGGGTACTTTGATTCTTAAATCAAACGTAAAAAAGGTGAGACGCATAGGAAATGGAAGTGTAATTGTTGGATTTACGGGCTCAATGGTTGACTCTCTTATGCTCTTCGAAAGTCTTGAAGGACTAGTCACACATAATGCCCATCAATTGATTCGTTCATGTGTTGAAGTGGGAAAGTTTTGGCGTAAAACGCCTCAGCTTTCTAGCCTAGAGGACATGATGATTGTTGTGAATGCAACGCATTCCCTTGTTCTTACTGCATCCGGAGATGTTTTAGAAAGAGAAGATGGGGTCATTGGAGTTGGATCCGGGGGTCCATATGCGCTGGCAGCCGCACACGCTATGCTTGGTGGGGAAGGAGTTTCTGCTAAAGAAATTGTAGAAAAATCAATGAATATTGCAGCAGATATTTGCATCTATACAAATAAAAATATTGCCTATGAGAGCATTGAATATTAAATTCTAACGCCCGTCAATCGTCCAGGCCGTTGGGTCAGCAAAGAGCGCAGTCAAGAGCTTATGGTGCAAACTATGGCCCGTCCGAATGCCATGAAACTTTCCAAGAATTAAGCCGCCTGCTAAATGGAGATCTCCGAGAGCATCCAATGCCTTATGGCGAACACATTCATCATCGAATCGGAGGCCATCTTCGTTTATCACATCCATGCCATCATAAACGAGCGTATTGTCTAGAGATGCTCCCTTAGATAAGCCCATGGCCCAAAGTTTTTCTGCATCTTCCAAAAGACCAAAGGTGCGGGCTGAAGAGAGTTCTTCTGAAAAGTCCTCTTCCAAGGGGCGGAAGATAAGATTTTGGGGGGCCAGAGCCGTTCTTCCTGCAAAATCAAAATCAACCTCAAGTTCATAATAAGGAGCGGGAGAGAGGGACGCTTTCCGATCCCCTTCTGTAACGGTTACGGTTTTTAAAACACGTATGACTTGACGAGACACCCGCTGATCATATACCCCTGCTTCCTCCACAAGAGAGACAAACGGTTGTGCGCTCCCATCCAAGATCGGAAGTTCAGGACCATCAATTTCGACACGAATATTATCAATTCCACTTGCCGCAAGGGCTGCCATGAGGTGTTCAATGGTAGAAATTCTTATGCCTTGATCATTCCCAATGGTCGTACAAAAGCGTGTATCAGTTACAGTTTTCCAACTTGCTTTTACCTCCACGTTTCCTAAATCTGTACGAATAAAAATAATTCCACTTCCTACTGCTGCTGGGCGCAATGTGAGGGTGACAGGAGTTCCGGAATGAACGCCAATTCCTTGACAACCAACGACACTTGCAATTGTTTTTTGATAATGGTGGACGTGTGGCTCCAGAGATGGAATAATTCCACAAAACTGCCCTTGGTTTTTTTTAACAGCGGTAGAATGAAGACTCGTCACCATATTAATCCTTTGTTTATATTTTTCTACTTTAGAGGATAAAACAAAGAGGAGGTGAAGACAAATCACTGATTATGACGAAGTGTTACAAGAAAGTTTGAAGATATTTTAGAAATCAAAAAATAGCAGAAACGACAAGCCTTAAGATTCTTTCCATCATTTGGTTCCTCCTGACATAAAGTATTTGTTAATAAAGTTAATGTACCTTGTATCTTATAGAATAGAAGTTTTTTATAAGAATTGCCAGAAGGAACAAAATCATGAATATTTTAAAAAAAATAGTATTTTTTATTTTAGTATTTACTATAGGATCTTTCATTACATCCCCTATGCTCTTAGCTAACGAACAGAAATGTGAGGCTCAAAAAGAGCTGGATTTAAAAAACATTAACTTGCTTTATACAAGCATAAAAAAAAGTAAAAATGAACCAGGGTATACTCCATGTGAATAATTTTATTTTTTCTTGTAAAGAAGGAAAGGAGAGGGACAATTTATGACCCCCCCGACCTTTGCTGACATTGATCAAGCTCGCCTTCTGCTTAAAGGAGTTGTGCTGAAAACGCCCACCCTTTATTCACCTTCTCTTTCAAAAATGTTGCAGACAAAAATTTTCAAGAAACCGCCTCCTTCAAGGACCGAGGGGCTTATGTCAAGCTGAAGAGCCTTTCTCCAGATGCTCTGATACGAGGTGTTATTGCAATGTCTGCGGGGAATCATGCTCAGGCCCTCGCTTTTCATGCCCATAATTTGGGAATTCCTGTCACAGTTGTCATGCCCTTATCCACCCCCCCTATTAAGATTGGAAATACAGAAAAGTGGGGCGCGCGGGTGATTTTAGCAGGCGAAACATTGGATGAGTCCTCTTCTCTAGCACACGAAATTGCTGCAAAAGAAAATCTTACTTTTGTGCACCCCTATGATGATCCGTGGATTATTGCTGGACAAGGGACGATTGGCATTGAAATGCTGGAGGATTGTCCCGAACTTGAGATTCTACTTATTCCTATTGGAGGAGGTGGGCTTTGTGCAGGAATAGCTCTAGCAGCTAAAGCTTTAAAACCTTCTCTTAAGATTTACGGTGTTGAGGTGGAGGGATTTGCCTCTATGTCCCATGCGCTTTATAAACGAGAGGAAGAAAAAAAAGGGAAGTTGACCCTGGCTGAAGCAATTGCTGTTAAAACACCAGGGATCCTCCCCCAAGCCATTTTAAAAGAGCTTCTTGAAGATATCATCGTTGTGAGGGAAGAAGAAATCGAACGATCGGTAGACCTTTTTTTGCGTAAGCAAAAAATTGTTGTGGAAGGGGGAGGCGCGGTAGGCCTCGCGGGGCTTTTACACGTCCCCGCTCTTTTTAGCCAGAGAAAAGTTGGAATTGTGGTGAGTGGCGGAAATATTGAGGCTCTCCTTCTTTCAGCAATTATGATGCGAGGAAAAATGCGAGAAGGTTTCTTAGCTCTCTTACGCATTGAGATCCCTGACATACCTGGGTCATTAGCACGCGTCACTCATATCATTGCCAATTTTCAAGGCAACATTATTGATGTTAAACATCGACGGCTTTTTTATGAAATTCCCATTAAAATGGCTGATATAGACATTATGGTGGAAACCCGGGGAATTGATCATACGAATTCAATCATAGATGCTGTGGAAGCATCTGGGTTTAAAGTGAGCAAGCTTTCTGAAGGGGCTCTTCCATAGGAATAGGCTGAGTGGTTAAATATTGCCCTTTTTGGCGTACTAAGGGAAGATCTTGGAAATTCGCTTTGACATTAATGACATGACCAAGAATAATATGATGGTCTCCCCCATCATAGATTTTCCCTCTTTCGCAGAGAACATGGCCTAAGGCATCCGATAACAAAAGACATCCCGTTTCTTTATCGCGAAAAGCTTTTAGCATTTCCCTGTTAGAGGGAAGGTGTCGAGCAAACAAGTCAGCAATATAGGCTTGATTTGCATTTAGGATATTAATAGAAAAATAAGGGCACTCCTTAAAAACAGGGGCGGCTTTAGATTGTTTTGAGAGACAAAACAAAATCTGAGGAGGATTCAAAGAAACAGACGTAAGTGAGCTAATCGTGATCCCCACATCTTCCCCGCCTTGAGGAGTTGTAACAACTGTAACACCTGTGGCAAACAGCCCAAGCGTTTTGCGAAACTGATCTGCTGTAATACTCATTCTGTTCTTTTAAAGGAAAAAAGAATATTTGGGAAGTTATAAATCTTAACTCCTGCCATATTTTAAATTGGCCCACAGGGAGCCGTTTTATAATTTGGCGATAAAATCTTTTTTGCTTTATTTGATCACCACGCGATTGTGGCGTAAGTTAGAAGGAGAACACGTTGCAATCAAAATTAATCTCTCCGAGGAATTATTTTCGAGCCGGTGCACGGCTCCGGGATGAATGGTGAAAAAATCGCCAATTTGTACATCAACAGGTTCGTGCCACATTATTGTATTATTCGTCTGCACCACACCGGTTTTCATAAGACCCAGGCCAGTCACGATCTGATAAATTTCTATCCCTTCAGGGTGATAATGGGCGGCAACATGAGCGCCAGGATTAAGCTCAACAGCGTATGATGCAAATTGATCGTTCCCAGCTAAAAAGGCAAGACTAATACCCACCTCTTTATCGGGAAGAGCCTTGCTTACTTCATCGGTCCAATTGGATATATTAAGATGGGCCGTCAACTAAAGCTCCTAAAAAATGTTTGGCTGATTAAGCGCGCCCAAAGTTTATTATGAGGGCGAGTCACAATACCACATTTCTCTTGTCTGGCAAGCTTGTGCTACGGACATAGCTAATTTTATATTGCCAACCCTGTCCTTCTGGTTTATTTTTATGAAAGGGCGCTGCTAAGGACCTTAGGTCATAGGCACACCTTGCAGGAGCAAGAACTTATTTTCATCTGTCGCCAAGTTAGGGAGGCTAGGCAGAGTATTTTTGTGGAGGCTAAAAATACCCTGCCGATTTTCTCACCCACAAGTGAGATCTTAAAATAACAACAAAAACACCACCAGGTATTGATTAGATACTAAACTTAACAAGGGGCCCATAGGCTCCTTGTTTTTCATTCTAGCCAAACATACTTTTTTTGGAAGTGCCGTTTCGGCATAGTGGGTATGCCCCAACAAATAGGGTTCTTGAAAGCACGGTGAACGCATCTAAATGATAGAGTACGCCTGTTAATCGAAAAAGAGGACAAGT
Source organism: Alphaproteobacteria bacterium (assembly GCA_013815465.1). Classification (GTDB taxonomy): domain Bacteria; phylum Pseudomonadota; class Alphaproteobacteria; order UBA9655; family UBA9655; genus UBA9655. Next base: position 135,413 of record JACDGE010000001.1, read on the forward strand.
TACCCCCAGGCGTCATTCACTGCTGCGGCGGGAACCTAGGTAATTTCTGGCATATGTTGTACCTAGCAGAGTGGGTATAGGCATCGTCCTGGGTTCCCGCCGCAGCAGGAAATGACGCACCTTTGGTGCGTTTGTAAAGAAAGATTACCATAATCGTAAGGGATTCCATACAATTTAGATACGTTTACCGTGTCTTGAAAGAGTAAATATTGCAAATATCCAAAAAGTCGGTAGATTAAGAAAAAGATTTTTAAAAATAAAAGGGCTGTGCGTGAAAGCGTGAAAAGCGGGAAACAAAGAAGATTCCCATCTTGAATAATCTTTAATAAGGGGACTCTACTTTTTGTGAGGTAAGAGGATTTAATGACATCAGAGTCAGAAAAGCCAGTATCAGACTTGGAAAGTACTCCACGCTTTCGCAATTTTGATTGGGAAAAAGCAAAGAATTTCTATTATGTTGCGAAATGTGGCAGTTTTGCAAGTGCGGCCCGTTTTTTGAATATTTCTCAATCAGCCCTGAGCCGCCAAGTCATTTACCTTGAACAAACTCTCGGATGCCCTTTATTTTCTCGCCATAGCGGAGGCATCAAATTAACCCGGAAAGGGCACGAACTTTTTTCTCTTGTCGAAACGACTTTTCTAGGATTTAAGGAATTTACACAAAATTCCCACGCACAAATGCCCAAGGGGAAAAAACGGAAAATCCGAATTGCAACGACCCATGCCATTACAGCTTATATCTTAGATGATCTGATTTTTGATTACAATGAACAACGACCTGACCTTGTGTTTGAGTTAATTACGGATGATCATTTGATTGATCTTGTTTTAAATGATGTGGACATTGCCATTCGTCCCATAGATTCACGAATATCAGGCGTCCCCATGGAACAGGATATCCAGCAAGAATTTTTATTTACATTGGAAAAAAAGTTATTTGCTAGTCCTCAGTATATAGAAAAATATGGGGAACCTTGTGCAGTAGAAGAGTTAAAAAACCACCACCTTATTGCTCATGCCCACCCTGCAGAGCATCCCTATTCTGATGTAAATTGGATTTTAAAACTTGGGCTTCCAGAAGGACAATTGCACCAGCCTGTATTTGCATCTACTTCAATTGAATGCTCAATTAAAGCTGCAAAAAAAGGAAGAGGTATTGTAAGTAGCTATGAAAAAATGGAAATTATTAAAGAATCTAATCTAAAAAAAATTCTTCCTAATGTAAAGTGCAAGGAAATTAAGCTTTATTTCATTTATCTAGATTATTTAAAAAAAGACAAAGAAATTATTGCGTTAAAACACTATTTGCAAAAAAACCTTTGATAAAGACCTGTGCACCTTGACATCACGGTCCTGATTTCAAAAGGACGTCAAGTATAACACCAAGTTCTTGTTGCTTGTAATTTTGTGTTCTTAATTTTCATAAACTTCTCTTTGAAAAGGGTGAAGTAAAACTCATTTCTTATCAACCTCTTTTAAATGCTGATATTCTCTATCATATTTCAAATTTGAAAGGTTTTGGCAAGTCTTTTTTCTGTAAAATCTAAAATATTTAAGGTCAGCTCGAATAAACCCAAGGTTAGGCTCGCATGAGCATAGGTTTGTGGGGCTAAAAAATTCGCAAGTTTTAGAGGCATATCACAATGGCGGTGCTCTTGATTGACCTTGTAATGGAGGTCATAGCCCTCAGCGGCATGGGGTCTAGAAGAAAGCTTAATAACCCGAGAAATGGGATCTTGACCTTCGTAATAGGCAGCCTCAAAAAGGTTAAGCATGGCTGAAAACGCAAGGGGGGAGAGAACAGCCGTTTGTTTGTGAGCCGCCAGAAGCCATTTTGTGCCGGGTGCCACAGGAAAAACATCCTTGTCTAAGTTAATGTCCTGAAAGACTTGTTCCATAAACTTATAATGACCCGCTTCATCACAGATATAATGATGAATTAACTCACTGGCTTTGTCAAAATGGGTTAGGGCTGGTTGCATTCCTTGACAAGAGGTACTTGTGACATACCAAGATTGTTTGGAAATCCATCCAATCGCCTGGAAAAACTGTTCTTCATCATGATTAAGGAGGTTTTCTAAAAATTGCCCAAGCCCATCATGACCCGTCCAGGATCCGCTTTCCCATTCCAAACGGTAGCAAATCAGGTAAGAAATCAAGCTAAGAGGATCATAAAGATCCGTTCCTTCAATACGGGCTTTGCTTAAAATCTTTTCCCAATCCCATGTCCAAGCAGATAGGGCCTCTGCCTTTAGCTCATCAGCAATTTCACACCCAAAGGTTGAAAGCAACTGAGCGGGTGTAGAGGAATCAATTGTTAATTCGGTACAGGGTTGAAGGTCTTGCCCTTTAAAGTCTTCTAGCTTCCTAGTCTGAATATAAAAAATGGGGTAATCTTTTAGATCATGAATGAACCTTTGGACATTGGGGCTAGAGGGGTGAGACTGAAGACGGCGGGTTGCATCCAGAATCCA
>JACDGE010000151.1 GCA_013815465.1 Alphaproteobacteria bacterium
GACAGAAATTTTGCGGCAAGGGGCTCAAGCCCTTGTTATGCAAGCCGTTGAGGCTGAGTTTGCAGCTTTTTTGGAAAGCCACTCTCAGGAGCAGTTAGAGGATGGACGTAAACGGGTTGTAAGGCACGGCCATTTGCAGACGCGGAAGGTCGTCACAAGGGATTGAGGCCGTTCCCATCCGTGTTCCTCGAGCACGGGATCGCCAAGTCCACAGAGCAAAGGATCCCCTTCGTTTTACCTCCCTCTTGCTTCCTCCCTATGTTCGGCGAAGCAAGAGCGTTGAGATGGCTCTTCCCTATTTGTACCTGAAAGGCATATCGTCAGGCGATTTTTCGGAGGTGAGGCCCGTTTTACTCGGCAAGGAAGTCGTTGGTTTTTCGGCAGATGCGGTCCTTCGCCTGCGCAAGCAGGGGAAGACAGAGTTGGACGAATGGAACCAACGGAACCTGAGCAGCAAAAACTACGTTTATGTCTGGGCTGGCGGCATCTATTTTCAAGCGCGCATGGAAGATGACAGGCAATGTATGTTGGTTATTATTGGCGCAACCCCAGAAGGCAAAAAGGAACTGGTGGGATTCATCGATGGTTATCGGGGAAGTGCACAAAGTTGGGGTGAGCTTTTGGTAGATTTAAAGACTCGCGGACTTGTCCTCCCTCCAAAATTGGCCATTGGAGATGGGGCGTTGGGCTTTTGGAAGGCCTTGGAAACAAGCTGGCCTGCAGTGCGTCAGCACCGCTGTTGGGTCCATAAGACGGCGAATATCCTAAACAAGATGCCTAAGTCTATGCAAAGCAAGGCCAAGGTTGATTTGCATAACATTTGGATGGCTGAAAGTCGGGAGGAAGCCGAGAAGGCCTTTGCTCTCTTCCTGGATAAGTATGAGAAAAAATACTCTGCCGCAACACTGTGTCTGGAAAAGGACCGAGATGAATTGCTGGCCTTTTACGATTTTCCTGCTGAGCATTGGAAGCATATTCGTACAACGAACCCAATTGAGAGCACCTTTGCAACTGTCCGCCATCGAACCAAACGGTCGAAGGGATGTTTATCGCGTGAAACGGCGTTGATTATGGTTTTTAAACTTATCAAAGGCGCTGAAAAAACGTGGCGACGCCTAGATGGAAAAAATCAGTTGCCAAAGATCATTTCTGGTGTCAAATTTTCTGACGGATTGGAAGTCATCGCTCATGATGCTTTAGCTGCTTGATTTGCGTCCGTCACCAACTTTCACGTATAGCTCGGATATTTTACACTAAGAGAAATGCCAAAAACTCTCTTCCGTCTCTCTATGGAAATCATTAATTAATCCAGGTAAACCCCCAGCTTTGCTGGGAGACTATTAAAGTTTGACAATTCCGGGAGTGTCCATAGAATTCCAGTTGAACCGCTCAGTTCAACAAAAAGGAAAAAACTATGAACACATATGAAACGTTAAATCATACAAAATGGGAATGCAAATACCATATCGTATTTATCCCAAAATATCGTCGGAAAACTCTGTATTCAGATCATTTAAGGAAATATCTTGGGGTTATTTTCCATGACCTTGCAAAGCAACGAGAAAGTAAAATATTGGAAGGGAATCTTATGCCTGATCATGTCCATATGTTGATCAGTATTCCTCCAAAATACTCAGTAAGCCAAGTTATGGGGTATATTAAAGGAAAAAGTGCTATTTGCATTGCTCGAGATTATATGGAGCGAGGTAAGAATTTCACAGGCATGAGTTTTTGGGCTCGAGGCTATTTTGTTTCTACGGTTGGTAGGGACGAGGAAGTGGTAAGAAAATATATCCAAAATCAAGAAAAAGTTGATCGCCAATCTGAGCAGCTTTAACCGAAGCTACTTTAACCGCTTTGAGCGGTTCACATTCAATACCTCCAGCTATGCTGGAGGTGATTCATTTCTACTTTATTAGTCAGTTATAATTAAACAAATCTTAATCCTTCCAGGTTAAACTAAGAGTGACTCATCAAGGGCCTGCGGCGTTGTTATAATATCGGAGAGGGCGTAACCACCTGAGTCAAAA
>JACDGE010000013.1 GCA_013815465.1 Alphaproteobacteria bacterium
ATTATTGGAACAGGACACCGCCAGGGCCTTGATCCCTACCAATCCATTCAAAAGGCTCTTAACCCACAACTCAAGTTCTTACCTGCTTAACTCAGTCCCGCCTAAAGGGGGGTGAGTAGTTACATTTTTATTATTAAATCAATCGCTTTTCACGTAAAGACGTGTGACCACATCGGCCAATAATCAAATGATCCAGGACCTCGATATCCAATTCTTTCGCAGCTTTTATAACTTTTCGCGTAATATCTATATCAGCTGCCGAAGGAGTTGGATCCCCACTGGGGTGATTGTGAACCATAATCAGGCTTACAGCTCCTAGCTCTAGACTTCGCTTGACCACTTCTCTGGGAAATATGGGCGTACGATCAACGGTTCCTTGCTGTTGGACTTCGTCGGCAATAAGCTTGTTTTTTTGGTCTAGGAAGAGCAAGCGAAATTGTTCCACCGTTAGATGAGACATACGTGCACGACAATAATCAATGACCCCTTGCCAAGACTGCATAATAGGTTGAGCACTTGTTTCTTCCCTGACAAGACGACAGGCCACCTCATGAATGACCTTAAGGGCAATGAAAGAAGATTCCCCAAGGCCGGGGATAGATTTAAGTTTTTCAATATCTGCCTGTAAAACGCCAGAAAGGCTCCCGCATTCCGAGAGAAGCTTTTTAGCGAGGGGTTTCACGTCCCCTCGAGGAAGAACACCACAAAGCAGAAGTTCAAGCAGTTCATAATCAGGAAAAGCTTTTTCGCCTCCTTTGAGGAAGCGTTCTCTCAAGCGTTTACGATGGCCTGCATGTTCCGACTTCATAGAGTAAAAATTTCATATCCTTTATCTGTGACCCCCAAACTATGCTCAAATTGAGCTGAGAGAGATTTGTCTCTTGTCACGGCCGTCCACCCATCGCTCAATACTTTAATTTCATAGTTTCCCGCATTAATCATCGGTTCAATGGTAAAAAACATGCCTTCCATGAGCTCAACCCCTGTATCGGGCCTTCCATAATGCAAAACTTCAGGAGCATCGTGAAATACCCGTCCTAGCCCATGACCGCAAAAATCCCTGACGACCGAGAAACCCTTGGCTTCTGCAAAGCTTTGGATTGCATAGCCAATGTCGCCCAAATGAGCTCCAGGCCGCACAACTTCAATTCCACGCATCATCGCTTCATAAGTTACATCAATAAGTTTTTGGGCCCTGATAGGAATTTTACCAATCGTATACATGCGGCTTGTATCCCCATGCCATCCCTCCAAAATCACCGTGACATCAATATTAAGGATGTCCCCAGACTGCAGTGTTTTTGGTCCTGGAATTCCGTGGCAAACCACATGATTAATGGATGTGCAGATAGACTTGGGAAAATCAATAACCGGCCCCGGATAGTTTAAGGGAGCGGGAATTGCTCCATGGCTCACAATAAATTCATGACATAGATCATTAAGCTCTGCAGTTGTTACATGCTCTTTGACATAAGGTGCGATAAAATCAAGCGTCCGGGCCGCAAGGGCTCCAGCTTTGCGCATCCCTTCAAAATCGGCGGGCGTGTGAATGGGTATAGTTCTATAGCTAGATGACATGGGGACGCCTTCTCCTGAGATCCTGAAACAATTTCAGGATGCCAGCTACGAGGGTGGATGGTCGATAACAACCACCGTTGGGTTTGAATGAAATGTTCATCATAGAAACAGAAACCTCGAACGCTGTCATCCTGAACTTGTTTCAGGATCTAAATTTATTGTTAAACGATTTTTGATACTAATCCCATTAGGACTCACATCACAAGCATAGACAAGGGCCTCCACACCATTTTCAAGAGCACGCAGGGTTGTCTGTGCATAGACGGGGTCAATATCACTTGCAAGGTCAAAACCTTCACAATCATTCCGTTGGACGACATACACAACATATGCTTTATGACCAAGGTGGACCATATCCATAAGCTCTCGCATATGCTTGGCTCCCCTTGCGGTAACTGAGCTTGGAAAGGCTGCGATTTTCCCCCGTTTCATGTGGACGTTCTTGACTTCTACGTAAATTTTTTGATTGTCATTTTCTAGCAAAATATCGATGCGAGAATTTTTCCCATAAGCGACTTCTCGTCGCATGGATTGGTAGTCTTGAAGCTCACCGATCACCCCCGACCGAATAGCCTCTTCCACCAATGCGTTAGGGTTAGCCGTATTCATCCCCACAAAGACGCCATCCACCTCAGCCATCTGCCATGTATAGGGCAGTTTTCGCGAGGGGTTGGAAGCGCGAGACACCCACACAGGTATACCTGGATCTGTAAGTCCCTGCATCGCTCCAGAGTTAGGACAGTGAGCAGTTATAAAGCTGCCATCTTCAAGCTCAATATCTACAAGAAAACGCTTATAACGTTTTATCAGAGAACCTCTAATAAGAGGGTCATGAAAAATCATATACCCTTTGACCTATCTTGGGAGGATGTACTTATCCGCTCCTGTCTGGGTTTATCGAGTGATTGTTCATCCGTCCACCATTGAGTAGCATCTTGATAGTAGAGAATTGTATTTTGATAAATCCAGAAACCAGCTCCTAGCAATAAAAGAATCCCTGTCAAGATAACAACCCACCCTAGGGAAGTCCGTTTCGAGGGCCGATTATCATTCGCAACTTTTACAAAACGACGCGAATGACTTGTTGTTTTTGATGAAAATTTCTTTTCAGGTGGTCTAGCAATCATTTATATTCCATGGTGAGTCTGGGGTTCATAATGACGCAAAGTATGGCCTGTGTAAAGCTGTCGAGGACGACCTATTTTTTGTGCAGGATCTTCAATCATTTCCATCCAATGAGCAATCCACCCAACCGTGCGAGCAACAGCAAAAAGGACCGTAAACATGGTTGTGGGAACGCCGATAGCTTTTAAGATGAATCCTGAATAAAAATCCACATTAGGGTAAAGTTTCCTTTCAACAAAATAAGGATCCTCAAGGGCAATTCGTTCGAGTTCCTTCGCAAGCTGCAGGAGGGGATCATTATCAAATCCCAACTCGTCTAAAATTTCTTGACTTGTTTTCCATAAGACACGTGCCCTTGGATCAAAATTTTTATAAACACGATGACCAAATCCCATAAGCCGGAAAGGATCATCCTTATTTTTTGCTTTTTCAAGGAATTCAGGAATGCGGTCCTTATGACCTATTTCTTTGAGCATATTCAAAACCGCTTCATTTGCTCCGCCGTGCGCGGGCCCCCACAGACAGGCAATGCCTGCAGCAATGCAGGCAAAAGGATTGGCTCCACTTGACCCCACAAGACGCACCGTTGAAGTGGACGCATTTTGTTCATGATCTGCATGGAGGATAAGGATTTTATCCAAAGCTTTTGCCACAACCGGATTAACAGTATAAGACCCGGTGGGTGTTGAAAACATCATATGGAGAAAATTTTCTGCGTATCCTAACTCATTTTTTGGATAAACGAAGGGTTGTCCAACAGAATACTTATAAGCCATGGCCGCAATGGTGGGCATTTTTGCAATAAGACGGTGTGACGCAATAATTCTTTGCTGGGGGTCTCGGATATCAAGACTGTCATGATAAAAGGCCGAGAGGGCCCCAACAACACCCACCATAATGGCCATAGGGTGGGCATCTCTACGAAACCCGCTATAAAAATTTCTCAACTGCTCGTGAACCATCGTATGATGAGTTATGTTTTTCTCAAACGTTATATATTCTTCCGAGGTGGGAAGATCCCCTTCCATAAGAAGGTAAGCGACCTTTAAGAAGGTACTCTTTTCAGCAAGTTCATCAATGGGATAGCCCCTATGAAGTAAAATCCCCTTTTCCCCATCAATAAAGGTAATTTTTGACTCACAACTTGCTGTTGCCGTATAGCCTGGATCATAGGTAAAATAATCCGTTTCCGTATAAAGCTTACGAATATCGAGAACAGCAGGCCCCATCGTTCCGTGAAGAATGGGAAGATCCACTGTTTCCACCCCTCCAGGCGTACCAGGCGTAAACTCAAGGTGAGCTGATTCGTGATTATCGTCTAAAATTGCGGGGCCCATCTGAACAATCCTTTTCTAACTTATTTTCATAGATGGTATCCTGGACTTCCTTAAGAATCAATTTAGAATTCCCCTTGAGGGGGAATTTTTTGTTTTAAAATTTTATCGAATCATTATAGAGTTTGTAATATTTATCAGAGTCTGGTTTGTTATTAATTTCTGAATTTGAAATTGCTAGCTTTTTATAGATTTTGTTTAGATTACAAACACCATATAAATCTTCCTCCAAAGCCTCTGTCAACCATTTGATAGCTTCCGGATAATTTTGATCTAGAAAATGCATCGCCCCAATATGGTATTTAGTTGGAGCAATTGCGAGTATAGCATCTACGTTACCAACCCGTTCAGCAGCCTTAAAACATTCGAGTGCTTTCATAAAATTTTGAGGCACTTGTTCCCCATGAAAATACATTAGAGCATTTAGAACAAGAAATAAGCCCCTTGAATCCATCTTTAGTATCCTTGGTTCTTCCCTCTCTGGCAGCACTGATCTTAATTGAGTTGGGAGACCTTGCATTAACTTCTCTACTCGCATTAACTTCTCTAATTTGCATTTTTTAATATATTCTTCCTCTGTTAGGACTTGGAATTTGAATTGCGCTTGCTGGCTTGAGGGAATATTTTTCTGCTCTTCATTCTCCATTGCCTGAATTTTTTGATTGCCAATCATAGAAATGAGTACAATGGCCGAAACAAATCCTAAATTCTTTTTAACAAATAAAATTTTAAACATAACAATCTCCGTATTTACAATTAATAATTTTACACATCAATAATTACAAGGAATTTTTGTTTGAAATGCAAGCTTTTTTTCGAAATATATATTACTCTGCAGAAATATAACAATAAAGCACTTGGTTTTTCTCCCCTTTTTTTTCTACTATTTTGTGATCAAGGCCAAACTTTAAATCACGGCTTGCGGTAGCGCTGGAAATATTTTTAAAGATGAACCTTTTGAGCATAGTGCAAGCGTGGGCCTGGATCTTTTACAGGGCTTATACATATGATCCTATCAAGGTCGAGGAGTTTGTTTTTATTTTACTGCGGATAGCTGTTGATATATCGTTTGGATTTGTTCATGAAGTTTAGGAATATCTTTTTCAAGAGTCTTCCAAACAAGCTCTAAATCTACAGAAAAATAGCCATGTGATACTCGGTTGCGCATCCAATAAAGATCGCTCCAAGGAACTTCTAAATGTTCAGCCGTAAAATGCGGATAATGCCGTTCTACGTTTCGAGAAGCTTCACCAATGATTTCAATATTACGAATAACCGCATCTTGAATAAGCTCACTTCGAAGAAAAACAACTTCACTTACGTCATCTGTATAGTTATTTATTCGTTTTATGGCTGTTAGAATGTGTTCAAGATAATTGAGGAGATGAGGTTTAGATTCTTTACTCATACTAGTTTTGCTTCTCTTAAAACCTGACGACGAAATTTTTCTGGTAATGCTTTAGGCGTAAGAACATCCACAGGAACCCCTAGCAATACTTGTAAACGATTTTGAATTCTTGCAATATCCATTAAGGTTGTTTCAAGTGTTGGGTCCACAAGTAAATCCAGGTCACTATTATTCGTGTCATCGCCATGTAACACAGATCCAAAAATGCGCGCATTACAAGCATGGTTCTGCTCAACAATATGGCGTATAGCTTGCCTGTGGGTATTAAGTGCTTCTGAAGGTTTCATGTTTCGTATTCTCTTTCTTTAAGAAATACTATACAATATATAGCAACAATTTCGAACAAAATATTTTAGCAACAGAAAATTTTCATCTCATATTCACTACGCTTGAAACAATATTCCTACGCCGTCTTTCTAACCAAAGGCTTATACCGTATGCGATGGGGTTGATCTGCATCCATCCCCAAACGGCGCTTATGATCAACTTCATAGGCTTGGTAATTCCCCTCAAACCATTCCACATGGCTATCCCCTTCAAAGGCCAGTATATGGGTTGCAATGCGGTCTAAAAACCACCGATCATGGCTAATGATAACGGCACAACCTGCGTATTCCAGAAGGGCTTCTTCCAGCGCACGAAGCGTATCAATATCAAGGTCGTTTGTCGGCTCATCCAGCAAAAGCACGTTAACACCTGATTTCAGCATTTTTGCCAAGTGGACCCGGTTTCTTTCACCGCCTGATAACTGACCTACTTTTTTCTGCTGATCCGTGCCTTTAAAGTTAAAGCTGGCGCAATAGGCCCGGCTTTGCATTTTCCGCTTTCCGATGTCAATTTCATCATTTCCTTGGGAGATTTCTTCCCATACAGTTTTGGCAGAATCTAGACTATCCCGTGATTGATCCACATATCCTAACACAACCGAATCTCCCACACGAATGACCCCGTCATCCGGCACTTCTTGGCCTGTAATGAGTTTGAATAGGGTCGATTTTCCTGCACCGTTGGGGCCAATAATGCCCACGATCCCCCCTGGAGGTAACTTGAAGTTTAACTCGTCAATCAATAAACGATCCCCAAATCCTTTCGAAAGATTTTGGGTTTCAATCACAACCGACCCTAAGCGAGGTCCCGCAGGAATAATAATCTGGGCTGTGTCTTGAGATTTGCGCCCGTCCTGCGCCAAGAGCTCTTCATAGGATTGAATACGGGCCTTACTCTTTGTTTGGCGTGCTTTTGGAGACTGACGAATCCATTCCAATTCCCGCTCCAGGGTTTTCTGACGAGATGATTCTTGCTTACCTTCTAAGATAAGGCGCTTTTGCTTTTGTTCGAGCCAAGCAGAGTAATTCCCTTCGAAAGGAATGCCTTGCCCCCTATCCAATTCTAAGATCCAACTGACGACGGTGTCGAGGAAATACCGATCGTGGGTGACCAGAATAACAGTTCCCTTATATTCCTCAAGATAGCGTTCAAGCCATGCAACTGATTCCGCATCTAGGTGGTTTGTGGGCTCGTCCAGCAGCAAAATATCTGGATGTTGAAGGAGAAGACGGCAAAGAGCTACACGACGTTTTTCACCACCTGAGAGGGTTTTTACATCCGTATCCCCAGGAGGGCAGCGCAACGCATCCATAGCTATCTCGACTTGTCGGTTAAGATCCCAAGCTCCCACAGCCTCTATTTTATCCTGCAATTCGGCTTGTTCTGCCAAAAGAGCATCCATTTCATCGTCCGTCATAGGCTCGGCAAAACGCGCACTGACGGCTTCAAAGCGGTCCAATAATCCCTTTGTTTCTGAAAGAGCTTCAAAAATATTTTCTTCAACGGTCAAGTTTGGATTAAGTTCCGGTTCTTGGGATAAATACCCAACGGTTGTTCCTTGTGCGGCCCACGCTTCTCCGTTAAATTCCTTGTCCATTCCCGCCATGATTTTCATGAGTGTGGATTTTCCCGAGCCATTCACACCAATGATGCCAATCTTAGCCCCGGGGTAGAAGGACAGCCAAATGTCCTTAAAGACTTCTCGGCCTCCTGGGTAAGATTTGGTGAGACCTTTCATAACATAGATATATTGATTCGAGGCCATGGTAACTCCTGGATAAATGGTGGTGGGCCCGGCAGGATTCGAACCTGCGACAACTCCGTTATGAGCGGAGGGTTCTGACCACTGAACTACAGGCCCGAAGAATGTTCCTAAGATACCTGAAAATCGAGATGGGTCAATGAAAAAATATTGACCAGATTCCTGCTGACCTAAAAAAAGACCCCTCACCCGCCCGCAGACCGGTGAGGGGAGCTCTATTTTATAAGGGCCGCAGCAATTGTTTCAGCAGCAGAACTTTTTTGCGCCGTATCCACGGATGCTTCCTTGTTCTCCGTTAACCCGTTGTAACCCATGGGCAAATATTTGATGCGCACTGTATCCAATTCACTTTTTACATGGGCGTTATGAACCTGGTTCATTGAGGTTGTGTCATAGACAATCACAGCTCCCGCAGGCATAACATCGATACTTTCAGAAATAGAAGAGGTCGATTCCCCCGCAACCAGCATCTCACCTTTTGTTACATTTACTGCTCCTAAAAGCAGATCCATATCTTTGGAGGGAGAACCAAACTGGAAGTCGAACAATGTATATTGCTTTGGAGATATTTCAGATTTCTCGAGTTCATCCAAAAAAGCCAGGGTAATATGATCCCTTTTACCATCTCGATGGGCGGTCTTTATTTCTTCTTTTGTTCTGGGGTCATACTTACCGGTTCTCGGGCCATTGGTAATTAACAAGTGGCGATCTTTTATGAGCGGCGCAATATAACGAGCGAGTTCACGGGCATTAGCCTCGGTAAAGAGTTGAGTTTTACCATCAGGTGTTGGGGCATCTCCCCCTAAAATGACGCCCGTGTGGGAGACATTCTCGGGCAATTTGGCTTTTTCTGAAGCATAAACCTGTTCAATCTCTTCAATCTGACGGTTATGAGCTACCCCAATGGTTGCGATCAGTTTTGTATTGGTATTTTCTACCGTTTTCGCAAAATCTCCCATAGCATGGATGGGCACGGCAATATAATCCACCTTTCCAACCAAACTCGGGTGATGGGTTGTGATCATGTGGCACAAATGAACTGTCGTGGCTCCTTCAAAAGGAAATGGGTTCCCACAGGACGCAACCGTCTTTTCTCCCACCGCCAGGACAATGGGTTTTTCTTCTTTACGACTGACAGCATTTTTAACAGAGGCTCTTAATTTTTCTTCATCCCCTACATTAAATTCGGTGACTTCCACATCCTTATGAAGATGAGAATAAGCTTTAACAACCCCCCGAACTTGGCTCTCGTCACCCTTATGGCCAAAGTCGCGATAGATGAGGATGGATTGTGTGCAGTAAGCTAATCTCGGGGAGACCAACAAAAAGATAAAGGCTAATGTCAAGAGTGTGTTATATATCCACTTCATGTTTATTATTCTCCTATTAATTTTATTAAATAAATCTATTAAAAATTTATGTAAAGACTCTGAAATATAATTCTCATAAACCTTAGGACAGTCAAGAGGAAATTATAAATTATTTCATCACTTCCCGAAATGAAATCACAAAGTAAACTCCCTCAGGCAAAGGATCCTTCCCTTTTTCTGTCAAAAAATCATTGGCGTCCTTATAGGTAAAAGCATGAAGAGTTCCATCATTATAAGGCATAGCGTCTGTTTTACTCTGCAGGTCTTCTAACCCAAATTTCTTAACGAACTCTGCGAAAGTATTTTTTTTCTCCAAAGCCTTTCCACGGTCTTCGAATGTAAAAAAACGCAATTGCCAAACTTTTCTTTGTTCAGAAGGAACAGCAAAAATCTTTCCTACTAAATAATCAGAGACGAATTCCGAAGCTTTCCATTTCCCCAGCTGTTTGCCTACTGGGGGAGCTGCCAAAACTTCAGAAAGTTTGATGGCGGACGTGGAAGAAACAGTTATGAAGATCCAGGCCAGTGCAAAAATTATATATTTCATGGGAATTTTTTACCTTTTGTTTTTTATTCTAATCTTGCTCACTGTAAACGATCTTCAAGAAAATTCAATATGATCGTTTATGAATTTATAAAATATTAAGAAAACATGTTTATGCTTACAGAGCGTAAACTGTGTTTAGAGAGATGGAAGTCTAGCGACTTCACTGGTCAGTTAAGGCGTCTTTGCATCCGAAGACAATAAAGCGAAATGCCAGAAATCAGCGAAGACTCTAACGGACAAGGCTACACCTGCTAATTGTGCTACCAAAAATTAGACCTGCGAAGGTTTAATCCGATATACAAACATAGATAAATTTCATTTAATTAAATATTAATATATATATGGTAAAAATGTATTCATGCAAACTTTTTTAAGGGAAATAATCATGAGACTCTACCAAAAATCTAGTTTAATTACTTTAGGACTTTTGTTGGTAACAACTATTTGTCTTGCTCAGGAGTGCCCTAAAACTGTACAGGGGCATAATGAAGGGGGCTATACTGCAGAAGTCATATATTTCGATTGCCATGGGATCAAGCATACCGACTATCTAAACGCGGGACAAACAAAAACTTTCGCATCCGGAACTACCCCAGCAGATGGCGTCTCCCTTCGAACTTGGCCCTCGGGAAGCAATATATGGCTGGGGAGTTTCCCAGTCCCCCCTGAAGGAGTAAGCTTTAAATGCACAGGTGTAGCTCCTGAATCCACAATAGCTCTTTCACTAGGAGAGAAAGGAAAGTGTGTTCCGATAGGAAAATTTTCTCCGTAAGATGGGTGGCTTAAGGTTGCATCAACTAAAACTTTTTTAACTGAAAAAACGTATACGACAGCGTAATCGTATCCACATCATCCATGGTGGGGTCTTTTACAATGTCAGGGTTAATGAAGAACTGAACGGGGAAGTCGGTTTCTTGGCTTCCCTCAAGGTGTTGCTCAAGAAAGCAAAAGCATTCCACCTTGTTAAAGTAAATACCCGCCTTGTGGGGCGTCACGTTATAGGTGGCCATGCCGACGGTGTGATGGGGGGACAGATTCTTGCCGTGGTAGAAGGCGAGGCCAATCTCTCCCGCTTTGACTTGGATTTCCTGCTGTAGGGGCTTAAACTGCCACGGCAGTTGGGGCTGGGTGTCCGCATTAAACCGGATCGTAATCACCCGATTTTCAATACGTGTGGGCATCAACGTTGCAACTTGGGTGGTTCCTCCATGGCCTGTTTTCTCACAAAACATGCGAAAAAGGGCGGAAGACGCAAAGGTTAAAGCCAGCATGCCAAGGGCCATCCCCACAAGAATAATCAGGGTAGAGCGATGGGCAGGCTTCACTGCATATACACACAAGCGGCACCATAAAAGAGACCGGCTAAGCCCATTAATGCCCAAAAGAGGACTGTGTTTTTAGAACAGGTCATAATACCCCCGTTTATCGATAATCATCGCCGTAAATAAAAGGAAAAGATAAAAGATAGAATAGAAAAATACCCGCATGCCGTATGTGGGATTGGAAGAGAATTTTAACCGTATCCCAAAACCCAAAAACACAAGCCCTAGGACAAAGGCTGCCCCCCCATAAAACAGCCCCAAATAACCCTGATAAACGGGAAAGAGGGTCAGGCCAATCAACACCAAAATGTACCCAAGAATGTGATTCTTGGTTTTTTCAGCGCCCACAACCGTGGGTAGCATGGGGATGTTGGCGCGTTGATAATCCTGATGCTTACAGAGAGCCAAAGCCCAGAAGTGGGGTGGTGTCCACAGGAAAATAATCCCAAATAAAATCCAGGGAAACAGAGATGTTTCATTCATCACAGCTGCCCATCCAATCACAGGGGGAAGGGCCCCTGCAGCGCCGCCAATGACAATGTTTTGAGGCGTCCGTCGTTTGAGCCATATTGTATAGACAAAGACATAAAACAAAATGGCGGTCATTAAATAAAAAGCAGCCCAGAAATTGACCAACGTATACATCACAATGACCGAGCCAATGGCAAGGGTCAGGCCAAATCCCAGCGCTTCGCCTGGCTGAATTTTCCCTTGGGGGAGAGGACGTCCCTTTGTGCGACCCATAAGGGCATCAATATCCCGCTCATACCACATATTGATGGCTCCTGCAGCCCCGCTCCCCACAGCAAGACAAAGGATAGCCGTCAATCCAATGAAGGGATGAATAAAACCAGGTGCGAGGAGAAGGCCAGCAATTCCCGTAAACACCACCAAAGACATGACGCGCGGCTTAAGGAGATACCAGTAGTCCTCTGCCGTAGAGTCGTGGGAGGGTATGGCTAGAGCACTTGGCATACGGGCTACCTAATCTGTGGCTGAGTTTCAAACGTATGAAACGGGGGAGGAGAGGGCAAGGTCCACTCTAAAGTTGTTGCCCCCGGCCCCCAAGGATTAGCTGGGGCTTGTTTCCCCCACTTAAAGGCATGGAAGATGATATAAAAGAAAAAGATCCCGGCAGAAAAGGTTAAAAGAGCACCAAAAGACGAAACGTAATTCCACCCCGAATAGGCATCAGGATAATCCGGAATGCGGCGTGGCATGCCTGCAAGACCTAAGAAATGCATAGGGAAAAAAATGATATTGACCCCGATAAAGGTCAGCCAAAAGTGTAGATTTCCCATCCATTCGGAAATCATCTTCCCACTCATTTTTGGAAACCAATAATAAAATCCTGCAAAAATCCCAAAGAGAGCTCCCATGGAGAGGACATAGTGAAAATGAGCCACCACAAAATAAGTGTCATGAAGAGAAATATCCACGCCTCCATTCGCTAGGGTCACACCCGTGACGCCCCCAATGACGAAAAGAATAATAAAGCCGATCGCATAAAGCATAGGGGTCTTAAAGACAAGCGACCCTCCCCACATGGTGGCAATCCAGCTAAAAATCTTAATGCCCGTGGGAACAGCAATAATAAGGGTGGCGGCTGTAAAATAAGCATTTGTATTCACATCCAAGCCAACTGTAAACATGTGGTGAGCCCACACAACAAACCCAATCAAGCCAATAGAAACCATGGCATAAGCCATTCCCAAATAACCAAAAACAGGCTTTCGCGAGAAAGTCGAAATCACCTGACTCACTATTCCAAAGGCAGGTAAAATCATAATGTACACTTCTGGATGCCCAAAAAACCAAAAGAGATGTTGAAAGAGAACCGGGTCCCCACCGCCTGCCGGTTCAAAGAAACTTGTCCCGAAGCCGCGATCGGTTAGAAGCATGGTAATCGCACCCGCCAAGACGGGAACGGCAAGAAGCAGCAAAAATGCGGTGATCAGTATTCCCCATACAAAGAGGGGCATCTTATGCATAGTCATCCCTGGGGCACGCATGTTAAAAATGGTCGTAATAAAATTAATAGCTCCTAAAATGCTTGATGCTCCTGCCAGGTGGAGGGCGACGAGCATAAAGTCGACTGCCGCATCCGGATGACCCACGCTACTCAAGGGGGGATAAAAAGTCCAACCGGTTCCTGCCCCTGAGCCCACGACAATTGAAAGGGTCAAAAGGATCAAAGCAGGAATTAAAAGCCAGAAGCTAATGTTATTCAGGCGCGGAAAGGCCATATCGGGAGCCCCAATCATCAGTGGCACAAACCAATTACCAAATCCTCCAATCAGGACGGGCATAACAAAGAAGAAGATCATCAACAGGCCGTGAGCTGTAATCACCACATTGTAAATTTGAAATTCTCCGCCGGAGAGCAAAGTGCTATGCGGAGCCGCCAGCTGCAGACGAATGAGAAGGGAAAGGGTCGACCCAAAAAAGGCTCCAAAAGCCCCGAAGATAATGTACAGCGTGCCAATATCTTTATGATTCGTGGATAACAACCACCTAGCCCAGCCGTGGGGGTGGTCATCATGCGTAAGTGCATCAGCTGTTGTTGCGTAAGACATGGTTTTTTTATCCTCCACGATGGGTCTGAGGGGCGTTCTTTTTTGAAGCAAGCCACTGATCAAACTTTGCTTTCGAAACGGCTTCAACAACTATTGGCATAAATCCGTGACGAACACCACAGAGCTCTGAGCATTGGCCATAATAAACTCCTTCTTTTCTGACATTAAACCATGTTTCATTAAGCCTACCGGGCACACTATCCCGCTTGACGCCAAAGGCCGGAACGGCCCAACTATGGATCACATCAGAAGAGGTGGTAATAATGCGAACGTTTGTGTTTACGGGCACAAAGACGCGGTTGTCCACCTCTAGTAAACGAAATTGATCTGGCTTAAGTTGAGCCTCCGCCATCATATTGCTATCAAAATGGATGTTATGATCTGGATAGTCATAGGTCCAATACCATTGATTGCCAGTAGCTTTGATCGTTAATTCTGCCTTTGGTGTGACATCCATCATGTATAAAATCTTAAAAGAAGGAAAGGCAATAAAGACCAGGACAAGCACGGGAACAGCCGTCCAGATCATCTCGAGCAGAGTATTGTGCGCTGTATGGGCGGGCTCAGGATTTCGAGAGGCGCGAAAGCGGAAGATCACAAAAATTAAGAGCCCCGCAACCAAAAGGACAATGATCCCCTCGATTACAAGCAAAGTGCGATGAAAATCATAGAGATGATCCATCACAGGGGTTACTGGTTCTTGATAATACATCTGCCAAGGCCGCGGGTACTCCGCCTTTCCTATGGAGGGAAGGAGCAGGAGAGTAAGTCCCATCAGAAATCTAAAGGCGCTCATTGTTGTCCTCAATTTTTTTTCATCATACGCAAAGGAGGGCTATAAATGAAGGGTAAAAAATCATTGCATTTTTCTCAAAATAAGTTACAAGGTTCTTACTGGATTTTTACTTTTAAAGGGTTTTTTATGAAGAATTTAATTTACTTTGTTTTACTATGTGCCACGCTTTCTCCCTTAAAAGCTGCAGAACAATACGGGATCGCCATGCACGGAGATCTTATGTATCCCGCCAACTTTACCCATTTTGAATCCGTTAATCCAGATGCGCCCAAAGGTGGAGAATATGTCCTTGGTGTGGTCGGCACCTATGATACGCTTAACCCCTTCATTCTTAAGGGAACAGCAGCGGCTGACATTAGAAATATTATGTTTGAAAGTCTTTTAAAAAAATCGCCTGATGAGCCCTTTAGCCTTTATGGGTGGGTTGCTAAAAGTCTCGAAGTTGCTCCTGACCGTTCGTGGATTAGTTTCACCATAAATCCTAAAGCTAAATGGCAAGATGGAACGCCCATTACAGCAAAGGACGTAGCTTTTTCCTATAAAACCTTTTTGGAAAATGGAACGCCTGGGCAGCAAATGGCTTTTAAAAAGGTAGAGAAGGCTGAAATTATCAATGACCACCAAATAAAATTTACCTTTAAAAAAATTGATGGGGAGTATGATCGCGAAATTCCCCTTTTAATGGGGATGATGGCGCTTATCCCAGAACATTATTTTAAGGACAAGGATTTTGAAAAAACAGGCCTTACGCCTTTTCTTACCAGTGGGCCCTATAAGGCCGTAAAAATCGAGCCCGGTCGATCCATTACTTACCAGCGGGATCCCACCTATTGGGCAAAAGATTTGCCCGTAAACAAAGGGTATTATAACTTTGATAAGATCCGTTTTGATTATTATAAAAATGCAGCGGTCGCTTTTGAAGCCTTTAAGGCAGGGAATGTCCATACACGGGAAGAGTCAGATACGGGTAAATGGGCCCAAAACTATACTTTTCCTGCCATCCAAGATGGGCGTGTGCAAAAGGTCGAGATCCCCCACCAACATCAAGTGGGCATGCAAGCCTTTGTCTTTAATACACGACGGGACCTATTTAAAGATCCCCGGGTGAGGCGTGCCCTTGCGTACGTCTTCGACTATGATTGGCTGAATAAGAACATGCTTCATGGCGCCATGACCCGAACCACCAGCTTTTTTGACAACACGGACTTAGCTGGCAAGGGATTGCCTGAAGGGGAGGAGCTCGCCCTTCTTGAACCTTTCCGGGATCAACTACCAACGGAAGTATTCACTGAGCCCTATACCCTCCCGACCTTTGAAAAAGGGAGTCGGGAAAACCTGAAAATTGCTCAGCAGCTTTTGAAAGAGGCTGGGTGGGTGATTAAAGCTGGCAAACTGGTGAATGAAAAGACGGGTAAGCCCTTTGCGTTTGAAATTATTCTGAATGTGCCGGAAAATGAAAAAATAGCGCTGCCTTTTGTCCGGAATTTAAAGCAGCTGGGCATTGATGTAAATGTACGTACAATTGATGCAGCCCAGTATGAAAATCGACGGGTTGATATGAACTTTGACATGATTATGCATTTTTGGGGCCACACTCTTTCTCCTGGCCAAGAGCAATCCTTTTACTGGAGTTCAAAGGCAGCCGATGAACCCGGAACACGCAATTATCCTGGGGTTAAAAGCCCGGTCGTAGATTTTCTCTGCAAGAAAATCACGGCTGCAAAAGAGCGGAAGGACTTGGTGACGGCCGTGCGCGCCCTTGATCGGGTTCTCTTATGGGGTCACTATGTGATTCCCCTTGGCCATCGCACAAAAGACTACATCGCCTACTGGGATAAAATTGACCACCCACCCTTAGGGGTTATGGGTCTTCCCAGCATTCATACCTTTTGGGAAAAGGTCGAAACACGATAGGATAGGCTTATTTGGATGTTGCTGTAAGCATAATAGAAACATCTTCCAGATTACTGTCCGTTGGGTAAATGAGATAATTACAGGTATGTTCGTCTATATTAGATATTTCCTTGTTAAGACCCTTCGTCTCTCCTACCTTTATATCAGTATTCATGAGATCACTCTCCACGACCCAGGTCCTTCCATTAAGGGTAATCTCCTTCTCGGAAAAATCATCCCTATTTTCTGTATGATTAACAAAAGTATCGATATTTTGCTCAATAAGATGAGGGTCCGGGCATTGGATTGCTGCATAAACAGATGAAGAGAAGGGTATTAAGCACACCAAGGCAATCAATCGTTTTTTCATGGAGTCCCTCTATTCTAAATCTTTATTGAAATCTTTTATAACATATTAATAGATAAAAAATGGTTAAGATACACCCGTCCTCCTCCGTAAACGCATCTAAGTGTTAGGGATGAGCCCGGTGGGGGGCCTTTTTCACCTTTGAAGCAACTTGATAAAACCAATATAAAACTCCTAGCGTTACTATAAGCCCCAGCACATCTGTATGGTCAGCAAAAGCCTCTGGCACGAAGCGAAAGACATTGGTGCTTTGATAGGCGACAAAGGGAATAGCGAGCAAAATGCCCACCATAGCCTCACCGGCGATGAGTCCTGAAGCAAAAAGAATCCCTCGTCGTTCGGTCATTGCTTTTTCTTTTGCCGACGCCTTACTCTTGTTAAGGGATTTTAGAGAAAAATAAGAAAGAAGACCTCCAAAAAGAAGGGCTGAAGGAATCTCTAAAGGCATATAGACCCCAACAGCAACAGCTAAAACGGGCAGACGCCAAGGGGACCCTTCTTTGGAGAATTTGCCGATCATGACGATAAGAAGACCTAAGCCCATGCCAATGGTCACCATAGTCCAATCCATGGATTGGGCAAAGATCGCTTGGGAGAGGGCCGCCATAAGGGCAGCCTTGGGCGCACTGAGGGCTTGAGCCGGATCCATTCCTTCACGAGGCAAAACATCCCCAATCCCATAGGCCTCAAACAAGAGTTGAAAGATGGGGGCCAAGATTATAGCAGAGGCCAACACCCCCACAATTAGCATAACCTGTTGTTTCCAAGGTGTTGCCCCAACCAATTGCCCTGATTTGAGATCTTGAAGATTATCGCCAGCAATATATGCTGCACAACCAATTAGGGTCGCAATAAGGATGGTAATTCCAGCGGCACTTAAGGCTGCATCAGCATCCGCAGAAAAACTCACGAATGGACTTAACAGCAGCATAAAAACAAAAGAAATAATAATGATTGCCATAATCAGAATGCCAGAAACGGGATTACTCGTTGTCCCGAGAAGGCCGCACATATAGGAGGAAATAACGCTGCCCAGTGCGCTCAAGATAAAGGCCAGAAGCGTGGCAACAATCGATACTCCCATGATCAGGAGCGTTGCGAATTGAAAAGAACTTGCAGAAAAAATGCTCTCCAGGGTGAAGTAAATAGGTAGGATGAGAAAGAGTGCACCTAAACCAACGTAAGTAATGGGGATATCCATATCTGTCCGAAAAACCGTATCTTTTCCTTGAGTTTTGAGTTTTCGAATAGCGTCGAGGGAGGAAGAAATAGCTCGACGGACGGGAGGAATCAGCTCGATCATTGTCCATACACCACCAAACACCATCATTCCCACGCCAATAATGCGGATTTTAGAATTCCAAATGCCGCCCGCAGCTGAGTAAGCATCGGTTGCGTCAAGAGGAAGACCAAAAATAGCTCCATAAAGGGGGACCCCCAAAAACCAAGCGAAAATCGCGCCTGTGAACATGGCTGCTGTGACCTGAAGCCCGACCACGTATCCGGCCCCTATCATTGCAAAGGAAAATCCCGCTGTGCCTCCCACAACTGTATTCCCAATTCGACCCCACATATGAATGCTGTCCGCAAAAATTTGAAAGCCCGTTTGACTGAATTTAACAACTGCGGCTGCGAGCCCCGCAAAGAGAATCCCTTTCGCCGCAGCACTTTCATCCCCTGCCTTTAAAACTTCTGCTGTGGCGACGCCTTCAGGGAATTTGAGTTTCCCTTCCACAACCATCGCCCGCCTTAAGGGAACGGACAACAAAACGCCGAGAAGCCCCCCCATGGCTGCAATGCTGGTCATAATGACATAATGAAAGGAATTCCAATACCCAATCATAATAAGGGCAGGAATGATTAAGGCAAGTGCACAAGCAATGACTTCACCTGCAGATGCAGCTGTTTGAACAATATTATTTTCAAGAATATTGGAGTTACGAAACATTTTTAAAACAGCCATAGAAATGATAGCCGCTGGAATACAAGCAGAAACACTCAATCCTACTTTCAGGACCAGATAAGCATTGGCTGCGGCCATCAATATGGAAAGAATGATACCAAGAATAAATGCCTTAAGAGTGATTTCGGGTAATGATGTGGACGCGGGTATATAAGGTTCAATTTTTTGATCTGCTATTTGTTTCATAACGCCTCCCTGACGATTGACAAAGAAATCAGTAGAAAATTATAATTAAGCAGAGATTTGCATACTCTACAAACAGATGCAAGAAAAATTGACATAAATTTTAAACGCTTTGATGCAAACGGCCAAAAGCATCTAAAAACCCTTGAAGAATATAAGCCGCTGCCATTTTATCTACCACTTTTTTTCGTTTAGCACGAGAAAGATCTGCAGTCAGAAGTGTACGGGTAACAGCCATCGTTGACATTCGTTCATCCCATAAACAAAGGGGAAGATCTATCACCAAAAGAAGATTAGCAACAAATTGACGGATTGACTGACAGCGAGGCCCCTCACTCCCATTCATATTTAAAGGAAAACCAATAACAATGCCCACAATGTTGTGTTCATTAATAATTTTTAATAACATCTCAGCATCTTTTTTCCATTGGGTACGATGAATAACCTGAAAAGGTGTGGCAATCCTGCAATTGATATCCGATAAAGCCAAACCAATTGACTTTTCACCCACGTCAAATCCTAAAAAACGCCCCTTTTTTTCAAAGACTTGTTGGCAAAAAAAATCAAGATTCATAAGAGACATGATGGTTCATCCTTTTTTAACTCTTAGCATGTAGTATTTTCAGTGGGAAACATATGTGGAGACTTTATGAAAATATCTCATGAATCACTTGAAATCATTCTTGACCTCATCGAAATTAAAATGAACGTTCTTCAAATTCATGATAGAGATGATGCGCGAGAGGCTAACAAACTTAGAAAATGTAAGCAAGAGTTTCTATCCCTATTCAATGAATCAAGTCTCAGCCCTCTCAAAACAAGTAGAAAAGAGAGGCCTTTATCCGAAAAATCCTCCAGACAAAACGGTTAATTCACGATTTTTATTCTTCTTTCTTGTTCTTATCCCCAAGCGGCCCCTGGGCTGGGTTATAAGAAAACGAATAATCTCCAATATTTTTAAGCCAAAAATTAAAGGCGAAAATAGTTGCTGGCTTTAGATCGGCTGATTTATAATTTTGCTGGGTCACACCAATCCCCGCCCCAAAACAATCATTAAGGTAGTTGATTGCCACTCCTTGTGAAAGAATCCCATGATGGGTTTTAATTTTCTGCGCTATTTCATCTAGTGTTTTTTTCTGGAAATTTTTTACAATTGTTGCTGTAAAAGACCACTCTTTTGCGAACTGAGAGGAGAAAGTAAGGTTGGCTTGGTTAAAATTCCTATCATCTGGTGTGCCTGCACGCCGGCTCACAAAAAGATAAGTTCCGGAAAGTCTAGCAATCGCAGGACCGAGGGAACCCCCAACTTCAGAAACGCGAGAGTGGAATGACTTTTGATCTAAACGGAAGCGATAATTAAGGGATAGCCAGGTGAAAGGAGTGGATTCAATACGTCCCACGTAATCTGACAAACGATTCTTTAAACCTTGAAAATTCTTTTTAAATTGAGGATCGGAAAATGAATAGTTTTGACCTAAAAAGAGCTCTATATCTCCAAAAAGAGACCCTGTTGTAAGAACTTCACCCCCATAGACAGCTCGGCTTCCCCTATCGATTCTATCATAGCCTGGAAACCTATTAGGACTGAAAAGGTTAGCGTCGTTAAATTCGAAATCCAAGCTATCTTCATTCGGAATCTCGCGGTTTGATGCTCCGATCGGATGGGAGGAAGCTGCAATAAGCTGACCTACAGGTTGCACCACTACACTCTGATTACAGAATGAATTAATAAAAGGCCACCGCCAATCAAAACCTGACTGAGGGAAAAAGCGAGCGCCTCCCTTATTTTCCTGAGATTCTCCCAACCGTAATCTCTCTTGTTTTTCCCGTTTTCCAAGCTCGTGAGAATGTTCAACGCCATAAAGATCTCCACGTGTGGAAGCAAAAACCGTAAAAACTTGTCCTAAGGATGTATTCCATGGTCGCTGCCAGCCCAATTCTCCAATACCTCGTTGCATATTAATCCCTTTTTCGCGATAAAGGTTTAATAAATTCCCATCAAATTTGAAACGTCCCCCCAAAGGATCTGTATCTGAATAAGCGCTATATTCAATGATTGGAAGAGGGGCAGAAATCCGAGTTTGATCATCCAGCCCAACGCGTAAACCTTGAAAGTGATAGGTTTTAACGGCTGCATAATCCCGCTGGCTTAAAAAACCTTCCAAAATTCCTTTGGACGTTAGAGCGTTTTCCGTTTGCCATCCAGAAAATTTATATTTACGGAAATAGGTTTTGTCAGAAACATATCCCCCAGCTAATTTAATCCGCCAAATGTCATTCAAATTTTGCTTATAAGTTCCATAAACATGGCCTCTTTTTTCAGGAATGTGATAATCGATAGCTTTGGCTTTTTCTTTCTCTTTATCAGATTTTTTGTAATTCGCGATGCTCCCCTCAACATCAAATCTACCGCTTCCAAAAACTTGTCGATATTCTCCTAAGAGCTGTGGATTGTTTAGCGTATAAAACACAGGTGTTAAAGTTATGTCCTTATCGTCTGACAAAACTATGTAATAGGGTAGTTCAAAGACCCAGCCAAAATCGGTAGTATGATGAGGTAGATAAGGCAAGTAGCCACTTCGACGCTCTAAAGGCTGGGTAGAATAAGGAAGATACACGAGAGGTACATCCAAAAACCGAAACTCCGCATCCGTAAAGATAAGATCCTTTTTAACATCATCCTTAACGACGCGACGACCATTAATTTGCCAGGTTGGAAGTTTGTCCCCACAAAGGTCGCAAGGTGTATACACAGCTTGATCTAGTTCCTGACGATTTTCAAACCTACGTCCTTCAAGTGCAACAATTTTTGAATCATCTTCTAAAAGCGATCTGAGTTGAAGAAGAATTCCTTCCTTCATATCTCCAGTTAACTCTAAATAATCCGCAAAATCAATCTCTCCATCAGGCTTGCGAAGCCGTACGTTTCCTGAAGCTGTCACGATATCAGCCTGCTCATTATAAGTCACATACTCTGCTTCCATAACATTACCTTGATGATTAAACTCTACATGGCCTTTTAAAATCAAAATGCCTAGCTCACGATCATAGGTTTGGCTGTCTGCATAGTACAAAACGGGGGAGCCTGGGCGCTCTTTGGGAGGTAAAGACGCAACCGTTTCAACTAGAGGTGAAGGCGCGATACTCTCATCTGAAAGGGGAAGCTCAATGTCCCCCTCGGAAGGTGGGGGCGCAATAAGTTCCTCTAAAGAGGGAAGCACAATACTCTCCTCTAAAGGAGGAAGCGCACTACTCTCAATGGTGGATAAAGATTCCATATTCTCCTCCCCATACAAAGGCGTAAGCCAACTGCAACTGACCAGGAGATACGAAGTTATGGTTTTGAATTTCATTTTACCCATCTTCTTGATTAAAAACTAACACGGCTCCCACCATAAAGGTTAGAAGGGGAGGAAGCCAAGCGGCAATTACAGGAGGCAGCCTTCCCGAAGCCCCCAAAGCAAACGCTATATCCTTAAAAAAATAAAGAGCAAATCCTACAATAAGCCCCCCTAAAAGGATTAAAGCTGTTTTTCCTTGTCGGTGGGGACGGCATGAAAAGGCCGCTGCCAGGAAAATCATGGCTCCCAACCAAAAGGTACCTGCCAACATTGAGTGCCAATACATTTGATATTTAAGACTATGAAGCCCTGAAGCTTCCAACAAAGAAATATAAGGGGGTAAATTCCAGAAAGAAAAAGTGGCTCTACTTACTCTCATTTCCTCAATTTTATTTTTATTAAGTGAAGTTTTAATCTTTTTCTCTGCAAATGATGTTGTCGACTTACCCACATGCGTTTCCCAACCCTCTTTTAGAACTAAATCATTTCCTTGAATTTGGGCCGTTTTTGCATCAAGTCGCTCAACAAATTTATTGTCAGGAGATGTTATAATAATATTTAGATTAAGGAAAGTCATGGTATTTAAATCAATTTTATCCGCTCGATAAAGGGCTTGGTTCGGCCCTATTTTCTCGCTCAACCATAAGCCAGTTGATGTAAGCTTTATATCCTCTTTAGTCTTTGAAAGATAGCGTTTTTCAAGTTTTTCATAACGTTTCTGCATCACACTTGAAAGAGGATTAAACGCACTTAAGTCAATAAATCCTATCATAAGCGCCGTTAAGCTAATAGGGAGAATAATGCGCCATAAAGAGATACCGACTGAACGAAAAATCAGCAGTTCATTCGATCGATTCATTCTCCAAAAAATAAAAAGAGCCGCTGCAAAAAAAAGGAAAGGAAGAATTTGCTCTAGAAAATTAGGCGATCTTAGCAAAATCATTTTTAATTTAATAGCCAAAGAAATGTCTTTATTCCCTGCTCTCCGTTGAAGTTCTGCAAAATCAAAAAGAAGAATGATAGAGAATAAGCAGGTTAAAGTCCCACAAAAACTTACTAAAAAGGAGCGACTCACATAGCGAGAGAGTAATCCAAAAATTTTCATGGATTCCTCCAAGGCTTACGTTGATGCAAGATCCCATTCGCCCAGGGCGTTAAGAGAAAAAGGCAAATCACAATAGTGCCAATAACAAGTCCATAAGACAACTGAATCATAATATTTGAATATTTCAAGGTATGCAAAAATACAACACAAAAAACTTCTACAAAAGCTGAAAATATACAAGCTAGCAGAATATTTAATGTTCGTCCTTTTCTATTATAATGCCCCAATACCATCGCACAAATACTCAACAGTCCAAAAACGAAGGCGTAAAGGGGAGAAAGTAAACGCTGATGAGCATGAGAGATAAACTCTAAGCGCATAGAAGGTGATAAGTCTTGTGGCGGATTTAAGAGATCCCCCAAATAGCGTTCATAGGTTCTTAAAAAACGACCTTCCTTTTCTTCGGGCGCAGTTTTATCCTTAGCTTCTACAACATATTGGTCAAAATATAAAATGGAAGGTTTGCTGGTGCTTTGGTCTTTTTCCTGGCGGTTTCCATTAATAAGTAAAAGGCGCCCCCCTTCTTCTTCATTAAGCATGATTCCTTTTTCCGCCATCAGGATCCTTGATTTTTCACCTTGGGTGCCATCATAAATAAGGACACCTAAAAAATTTCCTTGAGAATCCTGGGAGCGCGCATATATCGTATATTTTCCTAAGCTATTGAATTGACCCACTTGCACGAGACTTGTCAATGACTTTTCCCTCAATATCATTGTAATATCACGATACTTTCTAAAAGAAAGAGGAAGAAAATAAAGTGTAAATGCATAAAGAAAAATTGTAACGATACATGAAATTAAAAGAGCTGGTTTGGCGAGTTGCCAATGACTCACACCTGAAGCTTGCATAACAATAAGTTCATGATCTGCAATAAGTTTATTGTAAACAAAAAGGATGCCAATGAGAACTGCAATCGGCGCCACAATGACAACCAGATTAGGTAAAAGATAGAGAATCATTTGACAGAATAAAAGAACAGGTGCTCCTTTATTCGCTATAAAATCAATATAGCGCAAAGATTGCGCAAGCCACATAATACATGTGAGCATCAGCGTTGTGACAAGAACTGTAAAAAAAAGCTGTCCAAAGATATAGCGTGTAAGGTAATTCATTAGATCCAAAACATCGTTAAAGCAACTTGACAATCACGCAGTTTTAAAAAAAGATCAAGATCTAATGAATTATCCGGGGCTAAATCTTCTGTCACATTTTGTGAAGACGAATCTTTCGCCTTTTCATTGACGCTTTGAGATCTTGTTCTTAAAGTAGGGTCATGATTGATGTTTTAAAAAATACTCCGCGTGTTGCTCTTATTGGATGCGGCGCATGGGGGAAAAATTTAGCCCGAAACTTTGCAGAGCTTGGCGCTCTTACGGGTGTTTGCGATACAGACACCCGGAAAGCCAAGGTTATAGCCCTTGAACATAAGATAGAGGCGATTGACGAAGACCAGGTCTTTACTCATCCAAATGTAGATGCTGTAGTCATTTCTTCGCTTGCCCCCCTTCATGCTAGCCAAGCAGAGCGGGCTTTAAAAGCCGGAAAGCATGTTTACATTGAAAAGCCCATGGCTCTTTCGGTTAAGGATGCCCAAAACCTCTGTGCTCTTGCAAAGGATCGGAAACGCGTCCTTATGGTCGGACATCTTCTCCAATACCATCCTGCCTTTATGGCTTTAAAGGAACGTCTATCTGAGCTGGGTCCCTTAAAACATATTTACGCCACTCGCTTGGCTCTTGGACGCTTCCGGCGACAAGAAGGGGTTCTATGGGATTTAGCAAGTCACGATATTTCATTGATCCTTGCTCTCGCCCAAAGCAAGCCAAAAACGATTGAGGCTGTGGGCCAAGCCTTTCTCACGCCCGGCAAACCGGCGAGTGCTCTTCTTACTCTCACCTTTCCGAATAATCTGACGGCCCATATCCATGCGTCCTGGCTTTCCCCTTTTAAAGAGCAAAAGTTGGTTGTTATTGGAGAAAAAGGAATTGCTGTTTTTGATGACCGTAAGCCATTAGCAGAAAAGCTCCTTATTTCTAAGGATTGTTTTGAATGGGAGGAAGATCAGCCTCAAGCGAATGATGGGTTTAAGAGCTCTGCTGTTCTTCTGCCAGAATTTGAACCCCTTAGGCATGAATGTCTCCATTTTTTAACCTGTATTCAGGAAGGCACAGAGCCTCTCACATCAGGCGAAGAGGGCTTGCGCGTGACAGAAGTTTTAGAAGCTGCTGAAAAATCTTTACAGGAGAAGTTTGTCAAGCCAGGGGGTTGCTCCAAATGAATTTAAAACGGTTAACCCGCCCTAAACTTGAAATACGAGGAATATAATGATTCCATTTATCGATCTTGCGACTCAACAAAAGCGTATCCGCCCTCAAATAGAGGCCGCCATGGTGCGTATCTTAGACCACGGAGCCTATATTATGGGTCCGGAAGTCTATGCTCTTGAAGCTCAACTATCCTCATTTTGTGGCGCTCAACATACGTTGAGCTGTTCTAATGGCACAGATGCCCTCACACTGGTTTTGCGCGCCAAAAATGTAGGGCCAGGAGATGCTGTTTTTTTGCCCAGCTTTACCTTTGCAGCTACGGCAGGAGTGGTGGCATTGATCGGTGCCACCGTTATCTTTATTGATGTTCTTCCCGATACCTTCAATATAGATCCGATGAGCCTTGTAAAGGGTATTGAGAAAGCAAAGGCATTGGGGCTGCATCCTTCAGGTGTGATTCCTGTGGATCTATTTGGGCAAGCCGCTGATTATGACGCACTCACCCCTATCGCAGAAAAACATGGGCTGTGGGTCATGGCAGATGCCGCTCAAAGTTTTGGCGGCACCTATAAGGGTCGAAAGGTTGGAACGCTTGCGGAAACAACGACCACAAGTTTCTTTCCTGCAAAACCTTTGGGTTGTTATGGGGATGGGGGAGCGGTCTTTACAGAGAATTCAGCTCTTCTTAACATTCTTCAATCCCTACGTATCCATGGCCAAGGCAATGAAGATAAGTATAAAAATATAAGAATCGGTATGAATGGCCGCATGGATACCCTGCAAGCGGCCATCCTCATTGAAAAACTTGCGCTCTTTCCAGAGGAACTGACCTTACGACAAACGGTTGCAGATCGCTATTCACAAGGTCTTGCGGACGTTGCAACAACACCTTTTGTTGCTCAAGAGTGTCAATCCACCTGGGCGCAATATACCTTGAAAATAGATCCCGCAAAGCGCAAAGACATTATGGAGGAGTTGAAAAAAGAAGAGATTCCTTCTGTCATTTATTATCCTCTCCCCCTTCATCATCAACAGGCCTACAAACATTATCCTTGTGCAACATCTACTCTACCGGTGAGTGAGGAATTAGCGAATTGCGTTTTAAGTCTTCCCATGCACCCTTATTTGGATGAGGAAACTCAAGATCGTATTATCAAAACTTTTTGTGAGGTTTTAACAAGGGTTAATACAAAATTTCAATCAAAGGGTTGATAAAATTTTGAGATTCCGAATCAAGTCCGGGGTGACAGCGGCGAGGGCATACTCTCTTAATAACCATTGTTCAAGCTGAAACTGTTATTTAATATGGGTGTACAATACCTGACACTGTCATCCCGGACTTGATCTGGGATCTCAAATAATTGTATTCTTAACAAACCAACTGGGAGGCCCACATGAAAACCATATTAAGAATTTTTTGCTTAATACCCCTGTTCGTAAGACCTGCACAAGGGCTTGAGAAGCAACCCTATAAAACCATATCGTCTAAATCCATTAAAAATTTGGACGAATCTCTTCAGAAGGCGGAAAATACCCTGGGGTTTCCCGTTCTATTTCCTACATTTATCCCCGACGATCGAGAATTATATGCTCACACCGCGTCTACAGGTGGGCTCACTATTATCTCTTTTAGCCTTGACGAAACTTGCCATGGCGTTAAGGCGTGCACATTGGGTAGCCTGAATATCTGGCTATATGGCCACTCCGAAACGCGGAAGGATATATCTGGGAAATCAATTACGGAAGTCGTCAACTTAAGCGATAATACAAAGGGTTATTATACACCCGGTCATTCTATGGCAGATTATTGGCCCCCTTCACTCCAGTGGAGCAAAAAAAAGGATGTCTTACATTACGACTTATGGTGGGCCGGAATGGATGAAGCTACAAGCCGCAGAGTACTCATTGATATGGCGAATTCGGCTATCTTATTAGATCCTCAAAAGAAGCCAGCCTATTGATGGCACATGGCCTCGCCTCACAAAGTCTAAGCTTTTGGTGGATCTTGCCCTTTGGCGGCATGCTGGGATCTTTGGCCTTGATGCCCTTGCTCGCCATCCATTTTTGGGAAGCTCACTATGGGAAAATCGCCTTTGGTTGGTCTTTCATCACCATCGCAGCCCTCCTCGGCATTTTTGGGATTCCTCTGGTACAAACTGAAATTTTAGGAACCCTTTTCCACCACTACCTGCCGTTTATCATCATGATTGGCGCTCTTTATACGATCTCTGGGGGCATCCAGATTGACGTTGAGGCATCTGCAACCCCTGCCGTAAATACAGCTCTCTTGGTCATCGGAACGCTTCTGGCAGGATGGATTGGAACGACCGGCGCAAGTATGCTGCTCATTCGTCCGATGTTGCATGTGAACCGGAAGCGAAGCTATCGGGTCCATCATATGATCTTTTTTATCTTTCTGGTGGCAAATATAGGGGGGGCCTTAACACCCCTCGGGGACCCTCCCCTCTTTTTAGGGTTTTTGAACGGGGTTTCCTTTTTTTGGCCCACACAACATTTAATACTGCCGATGATTGTTATGGTTCTTCCTCTGCTCATTCTGTTCTATGGCATAGATGCTTATTTCGTGTCTAAGGAGGGGATTGTCTTTAAAAAAATTCGACCCCAACTCAATATTAAAGGAAAGCTAAACGGATTTCTTTTTTTAGGGGTCATTGGCTTTGTCCTCTTAAGCGGGCTCTGGCATCCGACCCATTCCCTCACTTTGGGAGGAGTTCCCCTAGAGCTTCAAAATCTCCTACGGGATAGCGGTCTTGTGCTCTTGGCTATTCTTTCATGGGTTTTGACGCCTTCTGCAATTCACAAAGCAAACCGTTTTTCTTGGGAACCGTTGAAAGAAGTTGCCAAACTTTTTTTTGGCATTTTTATAACCGTTATTCCCGTTATTGCTATTCTTAATGCTGGCCCCCAGGGCGCTATGGCTCCTCTCGTCGCATTGGTCGAGGTAGGTGGCCAGCCTCACAACACGATGTACTTTTGGCTTACAGGCTTGTTATCTTCCTTTTTAGATAATGCACCCACTTACCTTGTATTCTTTAATATGGCGGGGGGAGATGTGTCCCTTCTCATGTCAACCCTTTCCCAAACGTTGGTGGCCATTTCCTTAGGATCTGTCTTTATGGGAGCAATGACTTATATCGGCAATACGCCCAACTTTATGGTCAAATCCATCGCGGAAGGCCACAATATCTCCATGCCTAGCTTCTTTGCCTATATGGCGTGGTCTTTAACCCTTCTCTTGCCACTCTTCCTTCTGCTCTCTTGGTGGTTGTTTTAAGAGGAGGTTAGCGGCATGGCTTAATTTACAAAAGAAGGGTCAAATAAGAAAAATTGCAACAAATTCACGGAAATTCAATCCCATAGAATCCGTAAGACTCCGTTACGTTCTGTGATTCGTTCTGCACTAGTCGATAAGGTCTCTCTTATGGTAAGACTATGGCATTTATTGCTTAAAACTAGGTTAAAAATGATTATGGATCTACAAGTTGTTGTTTTGGCAGCAGGTCAGGGCACACGAATGAAATCGGACACACCTAAGATTCTTCACCCTTTGGGGGGAAGACCGGTCTTTCATTATGCCCTCGATTTAGCTCAGCGGATGACGCCACAAGAAGTAATCGTGGTCGTGAGTCCCTCTTTAAAGGAATTAGATATTCCCTTTTCCCATCAAACTGTCGTGCAACAACCCGCACTGGGGACAGGAGATGCGGTTAAATGGGCTCTTCCTCATCTCAACAAGAAAGGACATGTACTGATCCTGTTTGGTGATACGCCGCTAATCTTAAAAGAAACTCTCGACCGCATGACCGATCTTGCTCATGCGCGCCCTGATATGGCAGTTATTTTGTTAGGAATGCGCCCCTTAGATAAACAAAACTATGCGCGACTTGTTCTTAATGATAAGGGAGAGCTTGAAACTGTCATTGAATATAAGGACGCAACTCCCGCTCAAAAAGAAATTTCCCTATGCAATTCAGGAGTTATGCTGGTCCGCGGTGATCTTTTGGACGATCTTCTCTCTGCTTTAAAACCGGACAATGCAGCAAAAGAATATTATCTTACAGATCTGGTAAAGATTGCCCGCAAGGAGGGCCACGCTTGCGGCATTGTGGAAGGTGAATCATCTGAATTTATGGGTATCAATACGCGCCAAGATCTGGCAAAAGCAGAAAACATTCTCCAAAATCGGTGGAGATATGAGGCGATGACGGCGGGGGTTACTCTTATGGATCCCAACCAGGTTTACCTCAGTTACGATACAACCATTGAGTCTGATGTTACGATTCATCCCTTTGTTGTGTTGGGCACAGGGGTGGAAATAGAAAAAGGTGCAGAGATTCTCTCATTTTGTCAGCTCAGCGATACGCACGTAGGGCCTCAAGCGGTTGTAGGCCCCTTTGCCCGTCTTAGGGGCGGCGTTCAGCTCTCTGAACGGGCAGAAGTTGGTAATTTTGTTGAAGTAAAAAATTCTACTTTTGGATCAAAGGCCAAGGCTAAGCATTTGAGTTACATCGGTGATACTCAGGTGGGCTCGAAAGCCAACATTGGTGCAGGAACCATTACGTGCAATTATGATGGATTTAGTAAATTCAAAACCCACATTGGGGAAGGCGTATTCATTGGCTCAAACAGCTCGCTTATCGCCCCGCTTTCCATTGGAGATAATGCTATCATCGGCGCAGGAAGCGTTATAACAAAAGATATCGAAAGTGGTGCCTTAGGTGTCGCTCGCGGGAAGCAAATAAATCTTGAAAAAGGCGCCATTAAATTTCGTGAAGTACGAAAAAAAAGAAAGGAGAAATAGTTAATATGTGTGGAATTGTTGGAATTGTTGGAAACCACCCCGTAGGCCAGCGGCTCATCCATGGCCTCGAAAAACTGGAATACAGAGGATATGACTCTGCAGGCATTGCGATCATTCATAATGGTCAAATTAAGCGACTGCGGGCAGAAGGTAAACTTATCCAGCTGAAAGAGAAATTCTTAGCAAATCCTCTTGAAGGTTATAATGGAATTGGTCATACCCGTTGGGCAACACACGGCAAACCTAATGAAATTAATGCCCATCCTCATCTTAACGCTAAGGTTGCGGTGGTGCATAATGGTATCATTGAAAATAATGGGGAATTGCGTACCGAATTAGAAGGCAAGGGATACGTATTTGAAAGTGAAACAGATACGGAAGTTATAGCCTTTCTCATTGCTTTCTACCTTGATAACGGTCACGCCCCTCAAGAAGCGGTGGCAAAATCTTTAACCCGACTCCAGGGCTCATTCGCTGTCGCCATTTTGTTTACAGGTTACGAAAATCTTCTCATTGCTGCTCGACGAGGCGCAAGCCCCCTGGCCATTGGTTATGGAGAAAAAGAGATGTACGTCGGGTCTGACGCCATCGCTCTTGCATCTTTAACTCAAAAGGTTTCCTACCTTGAAGATGGAGATTGGGCTGTCTTAACCTCCCAAGATATAACCATTTTTGACAGAGAAAACCACCCTGTTGAAAGGATTATTCAACAAGGCCATATCTCTGAAAAAGACACAGCTAAAGGAATCTATGAACATTTTATGCTGAAAGAAATTTATGAACAGCCCCGGGTCATTGAAACCACCTTGAATGCCTTCTTAAAGGACGGGGCACTGGACTTGCCATCTTTACCATGGGATTCCATTTCCCGGATGACAATTTCTGGCTGTGGAACGGCTTATTATGCAGGTCATATTGCGAAATACTGGTTTGAAAAATTTGCACGACTCCCTGTCGAAATTGATGTGGCTTCAGAATTTCGTTATCGCATGCCTCCTCTTCCTGAAAAAGGCCTTAGTCTTTTTATTTCCCAATCAGGAGAGACCGCCGATACGTTTGCCGCCTTGGAATATGCGAAATCTCAAGGACAGACAATTGTGTCGATTGTCAATGTCCCTGAGAGCTCAATTGCTCGTCAGTCAGATGAAGTCCTTTTAACCCGTGCAGGACCGGAAATTGGCGTTGCATCAACAAAGGCATTCACAACTCAGCTTGTCACCCTCGCCCTCCTTGCCCTTGAAGCAGGGCTTAAACGAGGCTTTTTAACGCAGGAATCTTTTGAAGAAATGCTCTTTGGCCTGCGATTTCTTCCCGCGCTTTGCCAGGAAATTCTGACAAAAGAAGAGCAAATTAAAATGCTTTCTCGAAAAATTGTTAATGCACGCGATGTGCTATTTTTAGGGCGGGGAACAAGCTTTCCCCTTGCGTTGGAAGGCGCCATTAAACTTAAAGAAATCAGCTATATACATGCAGAAGGGTATGCAGCGGGTGAGATGAAGCACGGCCCTATTGCTCTTCTTGACAAAGACGTTCCTGTCGTTTTTGTGGCTCCCTTCGATGATCTTTTTGAAAAAACAGCCTCCAATCTTCAGGAAGTTGTGGCTCGGGGAGCACCCGCCATTGTTTTAACAGATAGAAGAGGTGCTAAATACTTGGGATCCCTTGACGTAGATTGTTTTGTTTTGCCAGACACAACAGTTCTGACATCGCCTCTTGTTTATGCGATCCCTCTTCAATTGCTGGCTTACCATACGGCGCTTCTAAAAGGAACAGACGTGGATCAACCTCGTAATTTGGCCAAGTCTGTGACGGTAGAGTAGGATTCAGTATTCAGAAAAATTATTTCGGGGGGTAAGCAATCACGCCTCCTCAGCGCCATCACGGAATTTAGAAAAGCTTTGCATTAGCTTAGCTTTTCTTAATATCCGAGATCCAGGAGGTTTGGTTAAGAAATTTTCTGAGCCCCCGCCTTCGCGGGGATGACGCTCCGTGGAATTCCTATTTTCGTTCATAAACTCCTACAAGGGTTGTTTCGCCGAGGATATGGCTATTCATCGCCTTTATCAGGTCTACCTTCGTGGGGTCTTCCTGCAATTGAATAACCGTATCCAGGGCATAAAGCTTAAAGAAATACCGGTGTGTCCCACTTGGAGGGTTCGGACCCACATAATCTTTTGTACCCGCCGTATTGACACCACTTCGAATTTCGGGAGGCAATTGGGATTGGGTGAGGCCTTCCGCTAACACACTCACTGTCGGGGGTATGTTATATAAAATCCAATGATCCCATGTCCCCTGGGGCGCATCCGGATCTTCACAAATCAAGGCTAAGGAGCGCGTTCCTGCAGGAATATCCTGCCACCGTAAGGGAGGCGATAGATTGTCTCCCTCACTCGAATATAGAGGGGGGATAGATTCAAAGTTTGCAAATGCTGAGCTGAATAATTTCACGGGTTTCTCCTTGTTTTCTATAATTATACCTGAAAAATAGGGAAAACTCTAGGCGGAAAGGGGATATCCACAGGGGCACCTCATGAAAAAATAAGTTTTCCACCCGTGGTGTCATCCCCGCGAAAGCGGGGATCCAAGAAGTATTCGAATTTTATAATTTTTATGAGGTTTTGGACAAATGCCGCTACAAAAAACTTTCCGTACTTTTGCAAGCTCGGGCTGGATCCCCGCCTGCGCGGAGATGAAAAAAACACCGTGAAAACAATATGTTATAATTGTTTGTCTTTGGCCTACTTGGTTTCATGAGGTGGCCCTAGGGATATCCACGGTAAACGCATCTAAATGTTAGAGTACGCTTGTTAATCGAAAAAGGGGACAAGTTACCCCCTGGCGTCATCCCTGCTGCTGCGGGAACCTAGGTAATTTCTGGTATATGTTGTACCTAGCAGAGTGGGTGTAGGCATCGTCCTGGGTTCCCGCCGCAGCAGGGAATGACGCCGGGGGTTGGAATCCATTACTCCTTATCCAGAACTGAGGTTCCCTCCCTCCGCGTCTTACAGCTAATAAAGATCCTTATCTTAAAAAAATCGTAAGAAATCCCAAGAAAATTTTCCTTGGGATTCTTACGACCCACGACCCAAAGCTAAGGCCTTTGCCCCTGCCATCTGCAGTTCTTTCCCTATCCATGCGCTGTGTACCACCGACCATTCCTCATATAACCTCTCTCATACAGCTCAGAAAATAATGAGTGTTCTTAAGGCTCATGAATCATGGCCGAACGGCCAGGGAGGCGAGTTCACGGGCGAAATAAGAAGCATCTCTTTGCTTTTCTTCAAGGGATAGACTCTTCGGATTTCAAGAATTCGGGTAGGCGCCCGAGCGGGGAGCCCGAGGAGCGTATTCTTACACGTGACCGAGGGCGAGTCCCGACAGGCAACGACCCCGAAACTTGAAAGGCGATGAGTATTGGTATTGAAAAAATCTGCTTATGTAAGTAACTTAGACATAGCCATGGTTCTCCTTGTTGGTTAAGGGTTATCGTGGTTAGTGGCGGGTGGATCCCCAAGATCCGCTCGTCACGTTTACTCTTCGATTTTCACTCATTGAAAACCGTTGAGTAGATACAATTTAGCACAAATTTTCTGCATTGCAATCCCTTTTATGTTACCAAAAGAGATTATTTAAGATGCTGACGGCATGATTGCTCCCCTCGCGGCTAAAGCGATTGAATTTATGTAATTTTACGTTCATTGAGGAGTACTCCCTAGGGGGCGTCCTGATCCAGAAAAGCCAAAAATACACATTCATTAGACTTTTTTCGAAATGAGAATGAGATCCCGGCTCAAGGCCGGGATGACAGGTTGAGAGTGCAAAAGCTCACCAACAAACATTGTTTTACATTGCGCAATCTATTGATTATAAGGATAAAAAACTCCGACGCTGTCATCCCGGCCTTGAGTCGGGATCTCATTTTATGGGCCTAGACCATATCATCATATGTTTCGAAAGGGGTCTAGTATATCAAATCATCCTAATATTAAGCATATCTTAAGAGTTTTTGGTTAGTTTTTTAGGAATGAGCATCCACAGAAGAGATGCATATAATTATGGAGGACTAAACATGCGTACTTTTTATTATTCAATTTCATTAATGGTTTTGTTGATGGGATTGCAGAGGTCTTTTTCACCTGCTTTTGCTGATTGTGATGGTGGTCGCTTTACTGTGACACTTGATAAGGATGGCAAACCTTTCCCTTGTAAAATTCAGAAAGATTGTATAGATATGTTCGGGTTCGGAAATGAATGCAATCTAGCTCCAAATGGAAAAAAGTACTGTCCTGAATATGAAATTGTATGCCTAACCGATCAGAAAGACGCAAAACAAAACAAGAAAACAAACTCTCCCAAATCCCCAACCAAATAACCCCCCCATCACATTCCTCTTGCCTTCCCCCCCTCTTTGTTTGCGAAGAGGAGGGGTTTCTACCAAAAATAGAATTCCTTAACCCTATCTTAAGGTTTTTGGGGTATTTTCTTTAGAAAGCCGCATTCGTAAAGGAATGGGCAAAATTAAATACACTACAGGAAATAGGAACATGCATAGAAAAATTACAACACTGATACAATTCGTAGGCGCCTTAGGGTTCTTTATCGCGGGGATTATATTATTCAATCCAACCTGTACACGCGCAGCGATGTGTGATTGCTGGTGTTTAGTGGGAACTGGTCCAGGAGATTCAAATTGTTTCTCTCCTGGAAAGCAAGACGCAAACAACTGTAATAGCGCATGCCAAAAGGAGTTCACTGTCGACTACAGCGATGGGGATTACTGGTGCGGGATTACTGCAGAAAAAGATTGTAGAGCGGTAGCCTCTCCAGGTCACGTAGTTACCTCCCCCAAGAAACCCTCCTCCGCATCCAAACCAAGTAAATAACCCCCCCTCACATTCCCCTTGCCTTCCCCCCCTCTTTGTTTGCTATAAAGAGGACGAGGGGTTGGCTTTGTGGACGTATGTTTTACAAACTCGGTCAGGTTCGGAAGAAAGCAGCCGTCGTAAAAGCCATGCGGGTCATGGATGTCCGGCCTCTCACTTGTAGAGTTATTTCTGAGCAATGGCTCAGCCGGCCCCTACGAGCGTCATCCCCGCGAAGGCGGGGACCCAGGGACACTTTGATGTAAAATAATTTTTTAACAAAAGAACGAAAAAAGAATATCTACTGAAAATGAATATTATAAAAGAATTTCACTTAAGAAAGCTTATACCCATGACTTTCCTGGGTCCCCGCCTTCGCGGGGATGACGCCGGCGGGGGAGGCAACACCCCCGAAACAGACAAGGCGAGGATTATTTGAAAGCGACCGTTAAACTTGTACAGCCTCAAGAATCTGCCACCGCATCTGGCGTTGAAGGCTATCGGGTACTCGCACGTAAATATCGCCCCACAAAACTCAGCCAAGTCATCGGTCAAGACTTTCTCGTCGAAACTTTGAAACGCGGTCTAGAAGGCGGGCGGTTGGGCCACGCCTTTATCCTCACCGGCATTCGCGGAACGGGGAAGACCACGACCGCTCGCATCATTGCCCGCGCCCTTAATTGTCACGTTGGCCCTACCCCTGAACCTTGCGGCACTTGTCCATCCTGTACGGCGATCGCTCAAGAACGATCCATGGATGTGATTGAAATCGACGCTGCAAGCCGCACAAGTGTGGATGATATGCGCGAGATCATTGAAGCGTCCCGTTACCGGGCTGTGTCTTCCGCCTATAAAATTTATATCATTGACGAAGTCCATATGCTCTCTAAAAGCGCATTTAATGCGCTTTTAAAGACCCTGGAAGAACCCCCTGCCCATGTGAAGTTTATCTTCGCCACTACAGAAATTCAAAAGGTCCCTGCGACGATTTTATCGCGGTGTGTGCGCTTTGACCTCAAACGCATTGAAAGCCCGACCTTGGCTGCCTATTTCAAGACCCTCTGCGCGCAAGAGGCTGTAGAATTTGACGAAGATGCCATCGCCCTCATTGCAAAAGCGGCAGAAGGCTCAGTGCGTGATGGACTGTCCCTTTTGGATCAAGCCATGACCTATGGCACCTCTGCTGAGGGCATTCCCCATGTCTCTGCTTTGAATGTGCGAAAAATGCTGGGTCTCTCCGAACAAGGAGCAGTGCTAGAATTGTTCCAAACCCTGATGGGGGGAGACATCGTCTCTGCTCTTGAAAAACTGCGCTATTTTTATCAAGAAGGATCCGATCCCGCACGGATTATCGAGGACCTATTGGATCTGAACCACTGGCTTCAGTGCTTAAAGATTAATCCGGACCTGGCACAAGATATCACTTTAAGCCCTGAAAAGCGGGAAAAAGGGTTGGAATTGGCCAAAAACTTAACGCTCCCCACCCTTACACGTGTTTGGCAAATGTTGTTGAAGGGGTTGGATGAGGTCAGGCGTGCCCCCTCCCCTCAGAAAGCCCTTGAGGTGCTTGTGATCCGCCTCACCCACATGACCCCTCTGCCCTCTCTCCAAGAACTTTTAGAGGGCCTGGGTGAAGGGTCAGAAAAAAAAAAGCCCTGAGTGAACCAGAGCCTGCTACTTCTCAACCACCGCCCCCCCCTTTCGTAGAGGCTAGCTTGGAAGCCTCCTCAAATGAAAGTTACCACGAAACCTTCCTCTCTTTTGAAGACCTTGTCGACTGGGTAAGCCATGAACGGGAAGGAATTCTCCATGGTCATCTGGTTTTTGATACCCATCTTGTCTGCTTTGAACCTCCTCAGCTCACCCTGCGCCTCGCGAATAAAGCCCCTAAAGACCTTCCTCAGAAATTAGAGCTGCTTTTAAAAAAGAAAAAGAATCAGGACTGGACGATTGCAATTTCCGATGAAATCGGTCAACCTACCCTTAATGAAAAAGAGAAAAAAATCCAGAGGGACCGCCAAAATGCCATTTTGCAAGAACCCCTTGTGAAAATGGTGATTGAGGCCTTCCCTGGAACAACCCTAATTGAAAATTAATGAAGGAGAGAGAATATGTTCGGTAATATGGGCCAAATGATGAAACAGGCCAAAGAAATGCAAACGAAGATGGCAGAAACAGAAGCAAGACTGGAGACCCTTGAAGTTGATGGGGGGTCTGGTAATGGGTTGATCGCGATTACGGCAAGTGGCAAAGGAACCATAAAAACCCTTAAAATTGACCCAGCCCTCCTTGATCCACAAGAAGGCGAAGTTTTGGAAGATTTGATCGTAGCCGCTCTTCATGATGTCCAATCAAAGGTAGATGACTTAACGGCTGAAGAGATGGGAAAAGTTACGGGCGGCTTGAAACTGCCAAAAGGGATGAAGCTTCCTTTTTAAGGCGACCTTATGATCAGCGACGAACTCAAAACTCTGATTCACCTCCTCTCCAAACTTCCTGGTTTAGGCCCCCGGTCAGGTAAACGTGTTGCCCTGCATTTGCTCCAAAATCGCACGACAACTTTACCTGCCTTAACCGAATCTTTACAGATCGTAAGCGCTAAAGTCAAAAACTGCACCACGTGCGGCAATCTGGATTCACAAAATCCATGCGCTCTGTGTACTGACCCAAGACGGGACCGATCTCTGATATGTGTTGTGGAAAGCGTAGCTGACTTGTGGGCTCTGGAGCGAACGGCATCCTACAAGGGGCAATATCATGTGTTGGGGGGGGTGCTTTCTGCCCTTGATGGCGTAGGTCCAGAGGATTTGGGCTTTTCTGCTCTCTTTAATCGTTGCCGAGCAGGAACAGTCACAGAAATTATCATGGCCTTAAATGCAACCGTTGAAGGGCAAACGACCAGCCATTACCTGGCCGAGCGATTGAAAGAAATCGGTATTCAACACATTTCCAGCCTTGCCCGAGGCGTGCCTGTAGGAGGAGAACTCGACTACCTAGACGAAGGAACCATTTCTGCGGCACTTCTCTCCCGCAGAGACGTGTAGAGGAGGACGATCACCATGGCGAACGAAAAGAAAACCCATCCCTTCCACCTCGTGGATCCCAGCCCTTGGCCATTTGTTGGCTCTATCGGGGGACTGATCTCGGGCATTGGCTTGGTTCTGTTTATGCACAACCATGGCATTTATGTGCTGCTCATGGGCTTTGTGCTGGTGCTCTTTACCATGGTGGGGTGGTGGCGAGATGTGATTCGTGAATCAAAAGATAGGGAAACCTATACCCCCCCTGTTCAACAGGGTTTACAAGTGGGCATGGCTCTCTTCATTACGTCGGAGGTGATGTTTTTTGTGGCCTTTTTCTGGGCCTTTTTTAACGCAAGCCTTTTTCCAACTGAACCCACGGGCGGGGTTTGGCCCCCTAAAGGGATTCAGCCTCTGGATCCCTTTGATTATCCCTACTTTAACACGCTTGTTTTATTGCTTTCGGGAACCACTCTTACATGGGCCCACCATGCCCTGTTAGCGAATCATAATAAGGATGTCCTCAAAGGCCTTGGCTTTACAATTCTGTTAGGATTGCTTTTTACCTCCGTCCAAGCTTACGAGTATGCCCATGCTACCTTTGGCTTTAAAGCAGGGATTTATCCCTCAACCTTTTACATGGCAACGGGCTTCCATGGTGCCCACGTCATTGTGGGAACCCTTTTCTTATCCGTTTGTTGGTTTCGGGCGCGCTTAGGCCAGTTCACCCCTGAGCGCCACGTGGGGTTTGAAGCGGCGGCCTGGTATTGGCACTTTGTGGACGTGGTATGGCTCTTTTTATTCGTAAGTATTTATTGGTGGGGATCGGGGATTTAATATATTTTTAATAATAATCTGTTATGAATTTTTTATACAGAACATTAAAGGAGACCAAAAAATGACCTCTAAATTTATTAAATTCTCTGACTCAAAAATTTTCTGCACACAGCCCTAGTCAATGGTGGGACACCCCATGAATGGTGTCCCCTTTTTCATCTTTTTACATCTCAACCATCCTTCTTCCCTATCCCCTAATTATATGGCACTATGCGCACATGCATATTGAAACCTCACTCACTGAAATTGCGATCGTTATCACGGCGGCCCTATTATGCGGGATTTTGCTCGAGAAATTTAAGCAACCGGCCATTCTTGGCTATATCTTAGCGGGGGTTATTTTAGGTCCTTCCCTCTTCGGATTTATTGAAAATCGGGAGATGGTGTTTCAGTTGGCAGAATTGGGCGTTTTGATGCTCCTATTTGTTGTGGGTCTGGAGCTGAGTTTAAGATCATTTGTAAAAATATGGCCGATCTCGGTAGGGTGTATCGCCCTTCAGGTTGTTGGAGGGCTTGCAATTGCTTTTCCCCTTGCCCACCTTTTTGGCTGGCCCCTTAATTTAACGCTTCTTTTGGCCTTTGTGTTTGCGCTCAGCAGTACAGCCGTGGCTGTGAAAATGCTTGATACGATTGGAGAACTTAAAACAGAAACAGGCCGCTTAACGATTAGTGTTTTGGTGGCCCAGGACTTAGCCATCGTGCCCATGATTCTGATCATTCGAGGACTTCAGCCTAATGGTAGTCTGGATATATTCTGGATGATTATTAAGATCGTTATTTCCGTAGGCCTCTTGGCCATTCTGGTATGGTATTTAAGCCGTAGAGAGCGAATCAACATTCCCTTTTTAAAACTCGCCGCAGGACATGTGGATCTCATCCCTCTCATGGGCTTGATGTTTTGTTTTGGAACGGCGGCCGTTGCGGGTCTCGCGGGTCTTTCAGCTGCCTATGGTGCTTTCCTTGCCGGCCTGGTGTTGGGCAATAGTCAGAAACGACAAATTTTGATCGAGCGCATGACGCCTATTTATAGCGTTTTGATGATGGTGTTTTTTCTCTCCATTGGGCTTCTTCTTGATCTCAATTTCTTGATGCAAAATTTAGGCAAGGTAATGATGATATTGGTTTTTATTACCATTGGTAAAACAGCTCTTAACATCAGTATTCTTCACCTTTTACGCCAACCGTGGACCATGTCCTTCCTCTCAGGTGTGGTGCTGGCGCAATTAGGGGAATTTTCCTTTCTCCTTGCAACCGTGGGCCAAGAAGCTGGAATCGTGGATGAATATGGAAACAACCTGATTGTTTCTTTAACTGTTCTCTCCTTAGCCTTGAGTCCCATTTGGTTAAGTACGGCTAAAAGACTTCATGACCTTGCTCCTCGGCGCACCATTTCTCTCTCCCGTCTTTTAAATCTTGTTTTTGGACGAGAAGTTTCACTTGTCATGCGTCTTTACAATAAGTTGAGGCGTCGTGGCAAGCCTCGAGATTGAATCTCATTATAAGGGATTGGTGGGTGGCGTTGATGAAGCCGGACGTGGCCCCTGGGCTGGACCTGTT
The DNA here is from genome assembly GCA_013815465.1 of Alphaproteobacteria bacterium. Classification (GTDB taxonomy): domain Bacteria; phylum Pseudomonadota; class Alphaproteobacteria; order UBA9655; family UBA9655; genus UBA9655. The sequence continues at coordinate 40,369 of JACDGE010000013.1, forward strand.
GTGGCAGCAGCCGCCGTTTTTTTAGATTCCTCTTCCCTTCCCCCCTCTCTTCTAAATGGCATTCGCGATTCCAAGAAACTGTCCAAAATGAAACGGGAGAACCTCTATCAAGAGCTGATGGCCCTTGAGCCCTTTAACTATGGGATAGGGATGGCTTCCGTTGAGGAAATTGATCGGCTGAATATTCTTCAAGCGACCTTCCTCGCCATGGAAAGAGCCGTTCATTCTCTTGCTCAACGGCCTGCCACTCTCCTGATCGATGGAAAACATACCCCCTCTTTTCAAGGTATTAAAGCCATTCCTGTCATCAGCGGAGATGACATCAGCCTTTCCATTGCAGCAGCCTCGATTCTGGCAAAGGTCAGCCGAGATCTGATCATGAAAAATTTAGCTGCGGCTTACCCCGTTTATGGATGGGAACGAAATGCAGGTTATGGGACTCCGTATCATCAAGACGCTCTTAAAACCCATGGCATTACACCCCACCATCGAAAAAGCTTTGCACCCATTAAAAAATTAATAGAATTTTAATATATCAATGATAGGATCATATATAATTTATTAAACAAAGGAAATTAATTATGAAAAATATATTAAAAATATCTTCTCTCTTTATCGGAATAATTTTAGTTGACGCAAAGACGTCATCCCTATCAGCGTGTACTGCTGATGAACAGGCAGAATATCAATCTTGCATAACAGGTTGTAATGGTGCGGGAAGCGGGACCCTTGGATGTATGTGGGGATGTGATATCTATGGTTGGTGGTATCATTGCATTGGGTGGAATGATGTATCGGCCTTTAAAAATGAGGAAGAGTCTAACAATTTCAGAAATTATCTTGAGGCTAAATTTGATAAGATGCCGGATGAAACAAAATACACGGGAAAGGATTTTTATACTTTCTACCAAGAGTATAAAAAAACACACCTTTTGGATAAGAAGTAAGGAGCTCCAACCCAAACGTCAGGTTCGGATACTGCCTTTAATCCTTTCGAAAAACGCGGCAAGGGATAGTTGTACATTGATTTCTATTGTTATACGTAGTACAATTATCTTAAAGGAGTCAGTTTATGAAACAGCTTGTGTCTCTCAGAGAAGTCAATCACCACCTTGCCGAATATATTCATTCTGTTGAAATGGGGAATGAGGTTATTATCACGCGTAGGGGAAAGCCTATTGCGATGATAGTTCCTTTAAAGAAGGTAGCACAATTAACATCTCAACAGCAGAAATCCCGCAAGAATCTCTTGTCGCTTATGGAAAAGGGCTTATCTCTCAAAGGAGAAACATTTAGCCGAGACAGTCTTCATGAGCGCTAATCGGTTGACTTTAGATACCAATATCCTCATTTATGCCATTGATCGTGATGCAAAAGACAAACATAAAAGAGCTATCGCTATTATTGACCAAGCAATACCCTTAGATTGCGTTTTAACGCTTCAAGCACTTTGTGAGTTTTATTCAGCAGCAACACGTAAAAAATATGCCAATCATGAGGATGTTTCTTCCTTCATTAAAGAGTTGATGGTTGTTTTTCCCGTTATTACGAGTTCAAGCAAAACTCTTCCTATGGGGATTATGCAAAGCTTTGCATAACCCCCATTATGCGAAGAAAAGCGTTATGCGAAGTAAAGAGTTCTATCCCTCGTAAATAAAGGATTCAGATCTAATTTACTTCGCATAATCTTCAACCTATTTTATTTCAGACAGCCAAGAAAGCAGT
>JACDGE010000054.1 GCA_013815465.1 Alphaproteobacteria bacterium
CGAAAAGAGAATTTGAATTCCAATCTTCGAGCTTTGCTTTTGACACAAGTCCTCCCAGTTCAATAAGACGTCGCGTCCGTTGTCTTCGCATCTGAGTATTCAAAGTAGCCTCCATTTGCTTGAGACGATTTTTGCGTTGCTCAATGTGTTTTCGTTTTTCGATGAGGTTTGTTGTTGTCATGGCTACTCCGACAGAAAAGCTTTTTTTATTGAGGCAAGTATACAAAATTTTTCACTAATAATCAAATCGCTTTTGAAAAAATCATCTTGAAAATAAAAATATAAATGGGTAATGCTAAGAAAATCACCAAAGGTGTTAGGGAACAGATCGTCAGATCTGGGACATACGCAATATGCAAACTCAAAAATGAGTTTGCGCTTCGCCCCGAAAGGGAGTAAATTGGTCTCAAATAAAAGGCCGCATTTGAAGCTAAGATTCCTTTTAAGGATCTGCTCATTGCACTGAAATACAATGCTGAAAGAAAATAAACTGATCTACTGGAAGTCTATTTTTTGTTCTGTCCCTGGCTTTAAAAGCCACATGAAAAAACTCCTGCCTTTCATTTAAGATACAAACCCTTATTTTGACACTCGAGGCAGACACGTGGCTATTCAATTTGCGCGCTGTGAATACGTTTCTAGGAGCACCGGAGGTAACGCCTGCCGGAAGGCTTCGTACAACCAACGTGAGGAGGTTAGATGTGAAAGGACGGGCGAGCTTTTTTCATTTAAAGAGCGCGACGGAAATGTTCATCATGAAATTCTTTTGCCTCAAGGTGCGGCTGAGAAATTCAAAACAAGCTCTTCGTTGTGGAATGAAGTGGAGGCCTGTGAGCGCCGCATCAATAGCCAAGTTGCCAAGGAATTTGTGATTGCCCTTCCTGATGATACTGAAGTCACGCTGGAAGACCGGATCGAGCTGACCCGACGGTTTGGTAAGATCTTTGTAGAACGCGGTGTGGCTGTTCAATTAGACGTTCATTCGCCCCATGATAGTGAGAAGAACTGGCATGCTCACTTACTCGTCACCACCCGGCGGTTTTCAGAAGATGGATTAAGCCTTGGAGAAAAGGCCCGAGATTTGGATCCAGTTATCAGAGGGGGAAAAGTTGTTGAAGCCAACATCTGGGGCGAGATTTGGCGCGATCTCCAAAACGCGTATTTTGAGGAGAAAGGGTATGACTTGCGGGTTGATCCGATCGGCATTATCCCTCAAGAACATTTAGGCCCTGTGCGCATGCGCCATCATATGAATGAGGCGATTGCTCGGTCTCAGCTGCTTCAAAAATCGAATGAAAAATTAGCCCAAGATCCTGAGTGCGTGCTTGAGGAGATGACCCACCATCGCTCCGTCTTTAGTCAGAAAGATATAGAGTGTTTCTTACAAAAGCACGTGCCTCTCAATGAAAGAGTGGGCCTTTTAGAGAAGGTAGTGGAACATCCTGACGTGTTGCCTTTGTATGACAAGGAGAACGGTCAGAAAACAGCCCATTTCACAACGAAACAAGTAAGGGCTGAAGAGGAAAAGCTCCTGCGGTTTGCAGATGGCATTGCGAATAAATCTACCTTTGCCTTACCATCGAACCTTGCTGAGAATGGGTTAGAGGGAAAAACCTTAAGCCAAGAACAAAAGACAGCCTTTGATATGTGTGTGAGTTCAGAGCAAAACCTTTGTATTATTCAAGGCCGCGCGGGCGTTGGGAAAAGCTACGTTTTAAACGCGATCCGCACGGCTCATGAGGCGAGTTGTTTTCGGGTTCTGGGGCTCGCTCCCACCCATAAAGTAGCGATGGATCTCAGGCAGGATGGATTTAAGGAAGCCAAAACCTGCCATTCCTTCTTGTTTGCCTTTAAGAACGGGAGAGAGAAACTCGACTCAAATACGCTTGTGGTTGTGGATGAAGCCGGCATGCTGGGCACAACCCTCTCTGTTGAACTCTTTAATGTGATTAAGAATAGCGGAGCTAAACTGGTTCTTGTGGGCGATGATCGCCAGCTGAGCTCGGTTGAGCGCGGGGGCACATTTAAATTCTTGAGCGAGCGGTATGGGGCGGCTGAATTACGGGACGTTAGACGTCAATCGGTTGAGTGGCAAAAGGCCGTATCTGAGGCTCTTGCAGAGGGCAAAATTAAGGATGCTGTTTATTTACTCGAAGAGAACAAAGCCATCTCTTGGACGCCCACAGCGGAAGAATCTCTTACAGAGCTTTTGAAGGACTGGTCGAAGGACAATCTGCTCAAACCCCACGAAACCCGTCAGATCATCACACAAAAAAATGTGGATGTGGATGCTCTCAATCAAGGCGTTCGCGATATTCTCCGAAGCAGAGGAAAACTGGGGGATACAGAGATTGTTTGCACAACACTGCGCGGAAGGGTGGCCTTTGCGGAAGGTGATCGAGTTCAATTTACCAAGACTGACAAAGCCCAAGACCTTATGAATGCGAGCTTTGGAATGATTGAGCACATTGACCTCAAAACCAAAAAGCTGACCATTCGCCTGGATAATAAAGAGGTGAAAGAGGTCAATCCTGACACCTACGATGGCCTCCGCCATGGCTATGCCTCAACGGTCTATAAGGCTCAGGGATCCACTCTTGATCACGTGTATGTTCTGCATAGCAAAACAGCTACCCAGTCCACCAATTATGTTGCCCTGACGCGACAAGCGAAGTCCTTGCATCTCTATGTTTCTCAAGATGAAACACCCTCTGAGGCGGCCCTGATCCATCAAATGGGGAGGCAGGATGGGTTAGGCACAAGCCTTGTTTTCAATACGATTAGAGATATTGAAAGGAGCCAAGAAGAAAAGCCTCTGTCCACTCAATTGAAGCATGGCGCGGAAGCATTGGTTACAAAGGTTAAAGACGTATTTCACAGAAATGAGCAGTTTTATCAATTTGAAAAACCTGCAAATTCGGTTTCAGAAAAAGCTGAATTTAAGGTTCCTGACCTTCAAAATAATCAAGAATCAAACCTTCCTTATCAGAGCGAGAAAACACAGCCGCTTCAAGAGAAGAAAGCCCAAGAAACTCCTCAATCCGTATCGTCCTTGAAAGATATCAAAATTCTCAGCAGGGTCATAGATTCCAAAACAGTTGAAGAGGCTCTCAAACAAAAGATGTCCTCATTTGCAGACGATATCTTCTCTTCCATAGGCGAACCTTATAATTCAGCGTCTTCCTCCTCACTTGAGCGTCGCTATGGAAAAAATGGTCATATAGCAGTCAATCTTAAGACAGGGGCCTGGATTGATCATAAGAATAGTGAGATGGCTGGAGGTCCCCTACATATGCTCACTAAACTCAAGGGGCTCGAGTTTAAAGAGGCTTTGGAATATGGGGCGTCCTGGGCAGGATTATCCCAGGCGAGCCTGTCCCAAACGGAATTATCCAGAGTGGCTACCCACCAAATACCCAGGTCCTTGACCTCAACCGTTCAAGGACTCGAAAAGGAGGGAGCGGGACCAACCGAGGAAGAGAAAGTCAGAATAGATCGAGCTCTTGCGCTTTGGGATAAGGGACGGCCACTACAAGGAACACTTGCTGAGCGTTATCTAAGAGAGCATCGAAAGATAGAGGGGCCCTTGTCTAACGATCTTCGCTATCTGCCCTTTTTTACAGATACGAATTCCAACTGGTCCTTTCCTTGCCTTATGGCAGGAGCAAGGTCGCCAGAGGGGGACGTTACAGCTGTGCAATTGACGTTTCTGAATGCGCATACAGCCCTCAAAGCGGATATTCCTGTGGCTAAGCGCTCCTTTGGAGTTCTGAAGGGATCAGCCGTTGCGATTCAGGACGTTCCGGTGTCTAACGTTCTCTTCTTGGCTGAAGGCGTGGAGACGGCCTTAAGCTTAAGATCAGCAGGGATTCAAGGAACGATCAAGGCTACCTTGGGACTTTCCCATATCAAGAGAATCGTTCCTGAGTCTCTCAATACGCAGATTATCATTTGCGCCGATCATGATGCACCTGACTCTCCTGCGGCTCAAAGCTTGGAAAAATCTGTTCTTGCTCTTAAAGCACAAGGGCTGGCTGTTACTGTTATTAAGCCAGATAAACTGAATGAGGACTTTAATGACGTTCTGAAAAACCAGGGATCTCAAGGGGTTAGAGAAATTCTTGAACAAACACTTCCCAAGAATCTCATCAAAATCATGAAACATGAGAAGGAGGTTCTTTCACAAAACCCAGTTCTTGAGCAACACACTTTTGAAAAGAAAGGTGTAATGAACAGCGTAAGAAGCCCTATTCAAAAAACTGTGGAAAAAACTTTTCCTTTGAATCACGCGAACTTCAAGGAAAAACCGGTTTCAAGGAATGGGATAAAGGTCTTTGATGAACTCACCAAACAGTGCGTCCAAAAGCTCTACGCTTATTTAGGCGAAGAAAGGCGTGATCTCAATCCTGATCTCATCAAACGGGTAAGCCACCAGTCGGAGAAGGCCGCCAGCTATATCTTCCACGCTCATACGCTCAAAGGGACCAACCCTACAGAAAATGGAACGAAGCATTTCTTATTAAGGGCCAAGTATGAGCTGGATCGCATCCCTGAAATTCGTGCTGATATCATTGCAGGGTGGAAAAAAGTGAATAGCTACAAGTCAGAAAAGGATGAGCTCATCGCCCACATGATGGCTGAACGGCAAGCCTCCGTTGAGGGTCGCCTTTACCTTGAAGCCAAACAAAGGGGTTTGAAACCCGAGGGATTAAATCCCACGGGCCTGACGCCCTCTCCAACGATTCCTGACCTTGCGAAACAGGAAATAAAGCAGAATAAAGCTACAGAAGCGCGCCTCAGTCAGGACCTCATTGCCAAGCAAAGGCTTTCGGAAAGTGCCGCCACCCAGTGTGCTAAAGACATCACCAGATACATGGAAACCCACGGCCAAAAGCCTACGGCCGAACAAATGTCTGCCATGGCTCAAATTTCAAGGGATTTGGACAAACAGGGCTATGACCCCTCCATCGGCACCCACAACATCGAATACCTCCGCCGGAGAGATGGGGATTTGCGGTTTAGAGACTGGTCTGCTTCGAACAAAGACCTTTCTGGGTTTAAAGATTTTCCTCATGTGAGCCAGGATTATGCTCAATCTCAAGCCAGAGTAAAATCTCATGTTCAAGAAAAAACTGTTCAACATGAGAAAGTCTATGAGGTGGAGTTGTCTATGTAAGGAGACATATTTTTCTTTTAGGTAAGAATACAGTGACTCTACCTCCTGAAATGAAATATTTTCAAGTTAACTTTTTGTCTTACCTTTTTGAATAAGGGTCGCCATTCTTTAAATCACATCAAGTTCCTGATCCTCCTCAGGATTGAGCGTAGAATCCAACATATGCAATACAGAATGGGGTAGCTTCCTAATTCTTGCCCTCATATTTTCTATAGTTTGAAGAATATAATCCTTCATGTAATCTTTCCGTGGACCTTTTCCAAAAAATCTCTGCCTTGTATATTTATTATGAATCCCTACCATACCGCTTCCTACTTTACGATTATAGGAATCATGATAGCTCATAGTTTGAAGCGTAAAGTTTGAAAATAGATACGGGACGGTGAGAAGCCACGGCCACCACTCCCCAGCATACCAACTATTATACATCTGAAGGGTAAGCAAAGCATAAGGGCTAACATAGATAAGCCCCGTAAGGCCACTCAAAACCTTTTCTGATACCCGAAAGTAAGGAAAAAGGTTACTTCCATGGGCATGGGATTTTTCATGCCAGATATAATCCTTAAAAAAGTAACTTAACCCCATATATTCAACAAGCGTTAAAGGAATAAATCCAAGGGAACTCGCAACGAGTCCACTTACGTGTGCTATAGATGTATTTGCAGGTACAATAAAGTCTAAGGTGCTTTCTACGCCATATTCAAGGTTTAAAAAACGTATTCCCGTGCCTGCAGTAAGCGTGCCCCAGATGACGGCCCAGATCCCCCAATCTTTTAAGAGTTCATTCCATGTTTTAATCTGTTGTTGTGCTTCTTGAATCTTATCCCCAAGAGAAAGAAGGTGACGTAAGAGAAAGAAAGTATGGGCAGCGTCCATATTGTCATCTTCAACAACATCTTTTAGTTCTTTTTTGATGGTTGTTTCAAAGCTAAAAAGTGTATCATAAAGATCTGTTAGATACCCATGATCTTCAGCCACCTTGAAGACGTATTCACTCAACTTATCCAAAGTGTTGCGAAAGCTATCTCTGAGAATGGCTTCTGGAGACCGTTGAAAAGAGAATAATTGAGGTGCAGCTTGAGATTCAAACCAGTCTAGGACGTTATCTGTGTATTGCCAGGTTAAATCATAAATGGAAGCCCCTGAATCAAGCAAGAGAGGAAAACAATAGGTCTTTATGGCACGGACATATTCATTATCAGTTCCCGTGAGCCCGAGTAAGCTCATAATATAGAGCTCTGTTGAAGCCAAGTTTAAAGGTTCAAGAAGACCAGCACAAAAACTCACGATTCCTGTCAAAAGCATCCGTGTTTTTTCTATGCTTTCCTCAAAAACATAAGTTGCGGCTTTTTTCCATAAACTGATATTGGAGGGAAAGGCATCAAAAATGGTAGAAAGAATAATATAAGCGCCAAAAACTATACCGTCGGATTTGTGCCATAAAATGTCTACGCTATACGTCATATTTACATAAATTATCCCGCCAGTATATAATATAGGCATAGCTGCTGCTTTAAACCCTCCTGTAACCGCGCCAACAAACATGGCGGCATACTCATACCATGGCTTTTTCAAGTAAGAATTTTCTCTTACAATATCTTGAATTTTTATATGTTGGAGCTGTTTTTTATCTTCTGGAGAGAGGTTATTAAATTTATGAACAAGCGTGTTAAGTACCTCTGAATCTAATGGGAAAAGAGGACTCTCTAGCAGATCTTCAGAATCCTCATTAATAAGAAGGTCTATTTGATGATTCTTTTTCTTTGGTTGAGGGGGCAGAAGACCTGCTTCTTCCTCAAAATTTTGATCGTCTTTTTGCAGATTCTTAGATTCAAAGCTGAGTTCGTCATCCGCTTCTTCGTCTGGGAGCACAATTCCTTGAATCAGGGGATTTTTAGATTTTGCACTAATGGCTTGTGGCTTTTTTGTGTTCGTAAACTGTTTGCTCTCACTTTCACTATTAACTTCAGAAATAGTGTTCTCTTGCTCATTTGCCCCATTTTTCTTGTTGCTCAATTGACTAAGCTTTATTTCTTTTTCGCTTCCTAATCCTAAAAAATCCAAGCTATTCCTTAATTCCGAGGGCTTTCCTTGACTATTTCCCTCGTAAAAAGGCTGTTTCTCCTTTGAAAGGAGGCCTGTGGTTTCTTTAAAATCAATATTATCCTGAGTATTTCTCTTTCTCTCTGAATTTGGTCGTAAATAAATTTCCTTTTCTTCTTTTTTGGCATTTTTCCAAGTGCCTATAAAATTGAAGGGAACTTTTATTTTCTCAGAAGGAGAAGAAGAACTTTTTTGCTTCTCTCCTTGATCCTCATGATAAATTTTTGGTGACTTTAAGACTTCAAGTGATAAGGGTTTTGAGCTGTTTGAATCCATCAGCCCCTTGTCCTCTGGCAAAGGTGAGGTGGATTCATTCTCTTCTTTCTTTTTTTGTTCCTTTTCTTTAGGTGCCATTAATTGCAGGGGAATGGCAGATTTAAGCGAATCGATCTGAACTTCCGTCTTATGGATAAAATCAGTATCGCCTGAGGAATCCTCCGTACTATTTCTCCGCGAGTTCGAACTTTGCCCACTATCCTGAGGTGAAGAACTCGCTAAGGGCACGGTGGATATAGGAGGAGTCAGGGAAAGAGATTTTACTAAATTGGTCTCGGGACTCGTTAGCTTTATAACGGTTTTCTCAGAAATAATGGTTTCTTGTGTTTCTTTAACAGCTTCCTTGGATCCGGTCACCTCCTTAACCTTCTCCAGCGGTAGGTCTGATGAAATCGGAAGTTGGTCTGAAACTGTTGTTTGTTGATCAGATTGTTGGTTAGGAGAAACGGTAGGATTTATGGGTAAAGGTAGGGTTATTTCAGCTGCAATTTTCTGCTGCAATGCTTCGTCTTGTATCAGATTGATTATAGAGTTATTTAAGCTTGGCCCTTTTTCTTCGACGAGATCAGATATTAATGGAGTTAAGCTATTCGCTGATAGGGTCATCCCTACCGGAAATTGGGAAGAAGATTCTTTTTTTTCCTTGGTTTGTTCGTCATTCTCTATAATCTTACCATCTTCATTAATTGATATTTCTTTTTCAGATGTAAGAACGGCTTTTACGTAGTCTAAAGCGATAGCAACGACCCCTTCCTTCTCTTTAGAAGGGTCCGACTCGGATGCTTCGTTCAGCAAAGAAGGAAGGGTATCTCTGGAGAGAGTAGAATTTTGAGCATCTATGAGGCTTAAATGGAGCCCAGAATCTATAAGGAGATTTGGGAAGGGGCTATCCTCTGGAGTTCCGGTCGTTGATTTTGCATAGGTTTCTATAATTGTAATTGTATTTCCAGCGCCTTGAAGAAGGTTATTCTCTTCCTTATGCAAGAAAGGAGATAATCCTTTACAAGGGCTTATAATTTTTGGAGGGGTATTTTTATTGTCCTCTTCTGAAGAGTGAGTAAATCCACTTTCTGTAGATTCTGAACTGAGAACTAGCGATAAATGAGTCCAGTCACCTCTAGCTTGAGAAGGGCTATACGGTGATACTTCATCGGACCTCGGAGATATATCTTTCAGCGTTTGATCCGCTCGCGGAGAGGACTCATTGGAGGGGGGTGAAAGAGAATGGTCCTGCTGACTCTCCTCAGACATTGTACAATCGGACGACAGAGTGAATTTTTGAGTATTCTTAGACTCAATTTCAGAATGGAGAGGCTCTTTATCGGCAAGGGAGCAATACCCATTGTGATCTTCTGGAATTAGGTTGAAAAGAGAGGGGTCTTTAAAATTATTATGAGAGACTGTTACTTTCTTTGTTGCCTCTGGGGGACTTTCTGCCTCCGGATCCAGCATGCAAAAAGCGATATCGGGATATAAAAAAGAAAAGATAATGGCATAAGAAACGATTTTTTTAAACATAAGCTATTGCTCTCAAACTGATTTTTAACCTTAATAGAAGAAAGGGACAGCATTCAGCTTCCTTCTTATTCAAGAAATATCCCTAATGCTTCTAAAGGTCAAGAACTATAATATTTATGTATGAAAACAATACAGAAAATAGGGATTCTATTATAAGGTGGATACAACAAATATTCTTTTTTCCTTTTTTCACAACTAAGAATGAGAAAAAAAGGGCAAACAGATTAATAAGCTATTTTCTTCTTATTCACTCAGGAATAAGAGGGGACGAATCAAGTAAGGCTAAGAAGGCGAGAGTGGGCTTCTTAAGGAATCTTAAAGAGATTTGCGTTATTTCCTTTGCTAAGATTTAGAGGGATCAAGAATTTTAGGCAAGCAATTAGGCTGGTTGCCAGGGCTACGGCCTAGAAGTATCATAAGTTATTTTTAAATTTCTTATAGAATTTATTAAAGTCCAGGCAATTTTCATACAAAGAGGATTTAATATTTGAGATACCTTTTGATCTC
>JACDGE010000055.1 GCA_013815465.1 Alphaproteobacteria bacterium
CCCAGATCAACCAAATTTAGAGGGTCAATTTATGATTTTTTAGAACCCTTTTATTGCATAGAAAATCAACCTGTCTCACCTTAAATAGGTCGAACCAATCCCCCTCTCAGAGCTCAAAATGTAACAACGTCAGTCTCACGATGAGGTTGATGCAATCATCCCCCTCCTTTGTGGCGGGAAGAGTCAAAGGGGACACATGACTGAGGCTAAACACCCAATTCCATGAGACATTAGCGGGCAACCAAGCACAAAACATGGCAACCTCCCACAAGAGCGAAATCCTTATAAATCAAAAAGTTATGTGTTGCGGGGGACTCTCAAAAGTTGTGATTTATGCATTTCCTAAGGTTTACTAGTCAAACTAAAGTTCTTGTCTTGATTCTAAGAAGGGTGTATACATTATTTTATTTTATCATATTATGGTGTCTATATGAACTCTCGATTTAGTCTGAAAATTATTTTTCTGTCAGCTTTTGTTTCCCTTCCTGCGCTGGGCATGGAGGAAGAAAAATCTATAGGATTTCTCTTTGCGGCCATGGCCCATTACGACCAAGGAGAGTATGAAAAAGCCGCAAAGATTTTTAAACGCTACGCGGGAAAGCCTGTCCCCGTTGCCGAGCCCTTTTGCCTCGATTTGGTTAAGCGAGGACATCTTGCGCCCTTCCAACCTATTCCCCGCCATGAAGAAACTGATGAAGGCAGCAAAGTGCGCCTGTATTTTAACGCTGCGCAACAATTACCAAAGTTGAAAAACAAGAAACCCAGAGACCTTGAGAACTTGATTAAAAATGATAACAATGGCCCCTTACTTTATCTGATTGGCACCCTCTACGAAAAGGGAACGGCTAAGCTCAAAGCTGACTCGAAAAAAGCCCAAGACTGTTATCTTAAGGCTATAAAAAATATGGATTTTCGCGCGGTCTCTGGTTTGAAGCGTGTTGGCTCCCCAGAAGATTTTAAGAAGGGCTTTATAGAGAAATTTTCTCTTTTAACTATTTATGGTGCTTTTGAATCGATGCCCCAACTCAATCAAGATGAGGGGCAAACTATCGCCCATTTATATTCACTGAGCGAGAAAAAAAGCCCAGCCCTCCTTCGTTATGCTGCCCTGTTTGGTCACCCAGAGTCTCAATTCGAGTGGGCAAAATCCCATTGTAGTAATGAAGCTCAGACTTTGTTCTGGATGACCCATTGCGCTGCATCTAATCACTGCGCAGCATTGAGCCTATGTGGTCATCTGTTAGAAACGGGTAAAGGGACACCCAAAAACTATGAAAAAGCTTATGGATACCTTAAGTCTGCAGCTCACCATTCTCATGCTGAAGGGGGCGAGTTTTGGAATTTTGGCCTAATGCATGAACTGGGAAAAGGAACGCCCATAAATTATCACTTGGCCGCGTATTGGTATGGAAAGGCTTATGAAGCTGAACCTCACAATCAAACTTATATTCACCACTACGGAACCATGCTGTCACATGAAGGTGAGCATGGAAAAGCACTCCCCCTCTTATCTCAGGTAAAGCATTTTAGTGACGATAGCCGTTTTAATTATGCCATGACCTTATACAAACTAACACCAGAAGAAGGAGATTTAACAGAGATCGTGCAGATATGGTCAGAGCGTGCAGCCAAGGGACGTATTGATGCAATCATTCAGCTTGTGCAGCTCTATCATGAGGATAAAACCGATCTCTCTCCAGACCTTTTAAGGACCTATAAAGCGTATTTGGAAAAAGTGCTCTTGGTCGGGAAAGAAAAGAATCTTACCGATGTTTATCTCTCCCTAAGAAACCTTTACAAGAGCAATAAATGGCTATTCGAAAATGAAGGGGCATCCGCCCTTGAGCATTCAACGAAAGCCTTTAAACTTAACCCCAACAATCCAATCGTGCTGGAAGTTTTTGCCGATGACCTTAAAGAAAATGGCAGACCTGAAGAAGCCTTAAGTGTCTTTTTGGAATTACAAAAATCGGGGCATCCTGTTCGCCCAAATGCACTTGGGGCTTGCTATGATAAGTTATCAACAGAAATACAAATTAGTGATCCTGATAAATCCCGTGAGCTTGGTGAAAAAGCTCTTGCTCACTATCGAGAGCAGATAAACCAAGAAGGTAATAACATCCATAAAACCAACGCTGCTTTTAATATTCATGCCTTATTTTGTCAAAATAGAATTAACCTTCTTACAGATGAAGAACACATGAATGTTTTGAAGATAGCAGTTGAAGGAGGGGATGTAGATGCTGTCAACGACCTGGGAGCAGCCTATTTATATGGTTTTTGGGGTTTTGAACAAGATGAGGTAAAGGCTGAGGAATTGATCAGGCAAGCCACGCCTTTCAGGCCTTACCATGCAAAACTTAACTTGATGAATTTGCTCTGCCGCAAAGGTCTTAAAGGCGAAGGGAATAAGCTCTTTTACGAACTTTGGGAAGAAAATCCTGAAAAATTTATACCTTATATAAAAAATCAAATTTCATTTGTTAAGAAAATACTAAAGACCCTTACTGATGAAGGCTCTGAGCAAAGCGCTAATGCTCTCTTTGCCATAAAAAAATTAGAGGAAATGGGGGAATTTGAGGAAGAGTTTAGCGATAATGACTCTTCGACGACCTCTTCTGTGGAGGAAGACAAAGCAGAAAGCTTTGAGCAAGGCGATCATGATTTCCTCGACATACAGACAACACAGAGCAGGGAAAAATGTAAGAAAGAGCCAAATGAAAAAGATCAATTAATAATTTCTTCAACACCAGAGAGCAAAGAAGAAAAATCTTCTAAATCCCTGCATGTAGCAAGCACGGAAACACACGAATATTTTATTCCCCTCACCAAAAAGAAAAGAGAAGAGCAAGAAGAAAAAGAGCGCCTTCAAAGAAAGTTTGAACGGTTGATGCTTCGTGTAGAGGACCTGCGTGGGAAAAAACAAGCAAAATACCGCAAAATTCAGACCTTAATGGGCCAACATATGCAAACCTATGGTGGCGAGGAGAAAAATGCGGGAGGCAGTGGTCGACGGATCAATGTAGGTGGAATTCATTCGGGCTACCATAAACCTCATAAGGCCGATATGAAAGCAGGTGCGTTAGGAAGCTTAACGGGTGTGATGAAGAAGAGTGCTAAAAAATAACATTTTAGATCCATTCTAAATCACCCGCTTTAAATTCTAGAAAACAGTATAACTGGCCGATTGAAATAGAATTCTGGCAAGTCTTGCTAAAACTTTTAGGATGCTTCAAAAGGGATGGTAGTGTTTCTTCAACTGTGTCAGCTTGATAATAATGGGCAATGCCCAATAAAGGGACTGACAAATGCAGATAAAAAAAGCGAAGCTTTTTTATGAGCAACCCAAGAGAAAAACCATACCGCACCATTAAAATTAAAAAATTTTTGTACTTTTAATGTAATTTCATTTTTTTAAACTTTAAGACAAATTTATTAGAAAAACAATAAAAATACTTGGATAAATGTTTTTTATTATGAGTTGAGGCAAGGCGCCATTTATAGTGCATTAAGTTGAAGATGCCTCAACTCCTCAGGTGTCATCCTGAATTTATTTCAGGATCTTTTTTAGATGCTTAAACAAGTTCAGCACGACAGTCTGGAGAGGTCATGGTGGCTATGTGATCTCCAATTCAAATTAACTCACTATACAATTTGGGAATTTTAGGGGTTTGAGAAGGAAGCCTTGGAGGTACCATCCCTTGATGCCCTCGAATTGGACCTGCAACGCCGTCTTAATAAGCTCCAGCGGGATCAGAGGGAGGATATTAAAGAACGGATCTCTGCATAGCTCATTTGTCGAATCAAATGGGCCTCTGTCGGGGTTTCATCCTTTGACACAAAGAGGGACAGAGATTGAGTCTGACGCGTAAGGGCCTTGATACCCTGTATCTGTTAAGGCCCTAATAGTAGGGTGTAGGGGCGCGGCATGGTGTTTAAGTTTTTATTAAAAAAAATCTGCCAAAATATACCCTAGCCCAATTCAAGAAGGAGAACCTTTATGTCAAAGACACTTATACTTGCATCTTTATTTGGACTTGCAGTAAGTGCAAGTTCCGCATCTGCTTCCCACTGCACCTGCTGGAAAGCGATGCCCGGAGAGAGAGAAGCGAAATGCCTAGGTCGAATTCATCCTTTCAATGCTCATCCACACGACTGTGTGACTGCGTGTGCTGTTTATGAGCCTGAATTGCAGCCAGCGGGCATGATTGATGATTTGAAATTAAATGAATGTGCTATCCAGACGAGGAAAGTTTATGGAGGGTTTGATAACAAAAAAGGGAAAATTGATGGCGAACCTTGGTAAACACTCCACGGTGAATATCATGGTTCTGCCGCATCTGTTGAGAGATTAGTCTACTTGTTTTAATATAATACATTCAAAAATGATGTGGGTAAGTTTTTAGATGCAAGCATGGATCAAAACATCATAGCCCTTTTCTCTGAATCCTTAAAAAAAACAGCAAATGGAGCACCCTTGGTCATGCGGCGGAATGACTTAAAAGAGCAGCTTTTTGCCATACGGGAGCAAGCAGGAAAATGGACCATTGAGGTGAAGGAGATCCTAGAGTTCAAAGATCCCCATCGCTGTCTTAATCGATATCATCTTAAGTTGGCCAACTTAGGAACTTTTGATGTGGTGGCAACACATCGGATGAATTCAAGGGACCTTATTGAAGGTATTGATGAGGTCTATTATCAGATTCCCCAATCATGATTAATTTTGATTGCAACGTGTTCGTCCTCAACTTACGTCATAATCATGTTGTGATAAAATAAAGCAAATACCCTCTTGAAATCCTTAACTTGATAAATCTCGTCTTTTCTTGGTTTTTTCTGGATCCTTACACTCTCTTCGACAGCTGGGGATGATGGCCGGTTAGATACGTCAAACCTACCGCAACACTGTAGAGCTATCCGCGAGCATAAAACAGAGGCGACCATTCGTTTTACATCCCAGCTGCTACCTCCCTATGTCAGGCGTAGCAAGAGCGTAGAAATGGCCCTCCCTTACCTCTATTTGAAAGGCATCTCCTCGGGGGATTTTGCGGAATTTATGCCCGTTTTGCTGGGCAAGGATGTGGGTGGATTTTCTGCTGATGCCGTGCTTCGACTGCGGAAACAGTGGAAAGAGGAGCTGAATCAATGGTAGAAGCGGCGACTCGAGAGCAAAAACTACGTCTACATGTGGGTTGACGGTATTTATTTTCAAGCTCGAATGGAACATGATAGGCAATGTATGTTGGTCATCATTGGGACAACCCCTGAAGGCAAGAAGGAACTGGTTGGCTTCATTGATGGATATCGAGAAAGTGCGCAAAGCTGGGGTGAACTCTTGGCAGATTTAAAAGCGCGTGGACTTTCGATTCCACCAAAACTAGCCATTGGAGATGGGGCCCTGGGCTTTTGGAAAGCTTTGGAAGAGGTCTGGCCACCAACACGTCACCAAAGATGTTGGTTCCACAAGGCATAGAATGTTTTGAACAAGTTCCCCAAATCCCTTCAAAGCAGGGTAAAAGATGATCTACACAACATCTGGATGGCTGAAAGCAGAGAAGAAGCCAACAAAGCGTTTGCTTTATTCCTTGATAAATATGAGAAAAAATACTCTCAGGCGACTGAGTGCCTGGAAAAAGACCGGGATGAGTTACTGGCATTGTATGATTTTCCGACTGAGCATGGGAAGCACATTCGCACCACAAATCCGATTGAGAGCACCTTTGCCACTGTGCGTCATAGAACCAAGCGCTCCAAAGGATGTTTGTCACGGGAAACGGCATTGATTATGGTCTTTAAGCTTATCAATGCTGCGGAGAAAACATGGCGCCGGATTGATGGAAAAAATCAGTTGCCAAAACTTATTGTGGGTATCAAATTTTCTGACGGGTTGGAGGTCGCTCATGAGGTTTTAGCAGCTTGATTCGTTTCCCTCAAAAACTTTTCCATTTCATTCTTATTACTGTGGGTCTTGGCCCACTGGACAAACCCTTCATTTAAAAATGAAGGGCTCGCCAGTATTGTTTAAAGCTTTGTTTTTTGGTGATACTTAATGAAATTTGAATAGTTTAATCGAAGATATGCATAAAGGTTTGAGTGATACTGTCCCCCCTTATCTCTCTGAGCATCAAATTCTGGCGTCCATTTTTGTGCGGGGTATTGAATACCGTGAACAAGAAATTCTTGGAACATGTCCTGATCGAGAATTTCAGTTAATATCTTATCAAAAATAGGGACTCCATAAACAGGAACTTGAAAACGCGTCATATTTTTTCTTGCATCCTCAGGGAGGGTCAGAATACCTTGGTTACTACGATTTCCACTACGTTTGAACGTATAATATTCAGATCTATCCATTGACCAATTCATATCTGCAGTCAAATTTAAAAAAGAGAGTTCCGGTATCTTCGTTTGTCTCTTTTCATAATAATCATTGATAATACGTAAAAAACTATTAAGACTACTGCCTGATCCAATAATGTCAACAACAAATAATTTTTTTGTATTTAACAAATTTTTTGTGTCCAGATAGGAAAAGTAATGAGAAAGCTTTTCAGGCGTAACAATATCGCGTGTTATATTTGTTTGTGATTTAAAGAAATCACTCTCTCGTTTCGTCAACGCATCTGGATGACCTGAAAAATTAAGGTGTACTGGAACTTGCGTCTTGTCATTCTCTACCTTCAGTACTTCTTCATACGCAACCTGAACAACACAAGGCGTTCTACCTAAGAAGAGCACCGTACCGCCTCCCTCATCTTTCACGACTTGAAAAATATATTCAGAAGCCAATAAAATGTCTTCTAAAGAAGTATGATTCTGTAAGGCTCGAGAAAAAAAAGTATTAAAGTAACCATTTTTTGGATGACCTTTTTCAAGGGTCTCAATCATAGGTTGCATCTGTTCTAGATAAAATTTTTCATACTCTTCTCCAGCCCAGTGGAGATGTTTTTTACCCATCGCGTCTTTGGCCCCATCAAGCAAGACTCCTTCGGGAGATTTACTCGTTTTCTGTACTAATCCCTCTAGTTTTTTATAATGCTTCGTTTCTTCAGCACATTGTTTAAAGGATTTTCCTGCCTCTTCTCCGAGAAGAGGATACTTATTGCTGAGAAAATTGAATTTATCTTCATTCGTTGAATTAGTTTGAACGGGTAGAGATAAGCTATGAGAACTTGAAGCCATTATTTGTTGTTCTGATAATTCCGTGCGGGGGACAAGCGACGTAGGGGGCCCAGAACACTTGTCTCCCTCTTCGGTTATCATAGCACAAAGAGGTGAAGACAATAAACATAACGTAGTTGTAGCCTTAACCAACAATTTAAAATCAAACATATACTTATCCTTACTCATAATATAACATTACATATATGTAAGTATTTTTAAAACAAATGCAAGAGAATTTGGAAAAAATAAAGTTAATCAAAATCAAATACGAGATAGCCGCTCTTTATCTTAGAGTAAGGTCACTTTTAACTATGGTTTTTCTCTGTTATTCTGCTGAACGTCAAAAACAGAGCCGCATAAAAATCAGTTGCCAAAACTTATTTTCGGTGTCAAGTTTACCCATGGTTGGAAAATGATCACCAGTGATCAATTTGTTGCTTGATTGGCGCCCATCACCAACTTTTGCGTATAGCTTTTGGTCTTCGCTTTTATATGCGTAAAATCATGAGATTGTCCTATGAAGGGAGCGCTCTTGGAGTGCTTCGTATCGTTTACTTTCTAGAATTTATGAGATCTTCTAACGCGGCTACTTTCTTTTTATCTTTTAAAATAGCTTTTTTTAAGGCAGCTTTTGCTTTGTTTCTTTCTTCTATTTCTGCTTCTTGTTGTTTATTTATAATTCTAGAAAATAAAATTCTTAAATCTTCTTTGTTTGTGGTCCACCAAGATTTATTAGTATAAGGCTCAGCACAGTGTAATAATTTTGGATTATTTAAAAAATATGAAAAAGCTAAGGTATATCTTGCCCGGTAACTCCACCATTGATTTGGGTTAGTCATTGCACTCCAGAATGCGTTCACAACTTTATCCGTCATAAGAGATTTTAAAAAAGATTCATCAAAATTATCAGGAAAATTTCCGTCTTTATAACTGGAATCGTTTCCTCTTATAAAGGACAAATATGATGGTAAATTAATCAAGAGCGCTTTTTTAATGGTATCTTCATCTCGAGCAGTTGTTCGAATTGACCACAAAGTATAACTGAGCGGGTAGAAATTTTTGTCCTTATCTGAAAACACCTCTTCAACTTCGCTTACTTTCTTCTGATCAAGATAGGGGAGGTCTTTTTTTCTAATAAATTCTTCAAATAAATAAATAACATTAAATAAATGATTGTAGTGTTCGTCCCAATCGCTTTCAAAGCTTTCAACGGTCATCATATTTGGGTGTGCCTTATAAAGCTTGAAAGCTTCCGATAAAAATCGCTCTTGAGCTGTTGATTTTCGTAAAAGCTTATTAGCGTATAACTCCCACTGGAAGATGCTCAAAGCCGTCCGCCTCGATAGCGTGTCCAAGTCTTCTATTTTGGTTACAAACTGACAAATTTTCTTAACGTATTCCTCTAAGGCAAGTCCGTCTTCAGGGATGTAGTGTCCTTCACCCTTTGCTTCACCTGGATTGATATGGCTTGTATAAAAGACATCAAGGGGGACTTTATTTTTGAAGAGAATCTTTCTTGCGTTTTTCGCCCAGTTGTTCGTCACTTCAAAATTGACGTTGCTATCGGTTATCGTGTGAAGTAGAAGAATAGGTTTTGTTATTTTTTCAATTTCTTCAGAATTATTAACATTATTCAAATACCACGAGCGCATACGCTTTTCTACCCATCCTGGCATATCGCTGTTTAATCCCCCATTTAAACTGATATAGCCATCAAAACTATCTTGATTTGGATAAAGTTCAGCATGATGAATGCTAACCAGGCCTCCAAAACTGTGTCCAAATAAGAAGATAGGCAGGCCTCTTAAGTGATTGAGCTCCGCGTGTAAAGTTTCAGGATTGCTTTTCAATGTTGAACAAAATTCATGGATACTTCCTTGAACGGCTTCAAAAGTTTCATTGTACATTTTCTGTTGGGGGCGGGCCCCAAGCCTTAAAGAATTGCTCTCATGTTTATCAATAAGATTCAACCTAACAATGGCCATTTGTGATCTCAACAGAGACTTATGGAACGATTTAAGGTCTTCATCATTCGGAAGAAACAGATTTCCTCCCCCACCGTAAACCTCAACTAAAATGCCTTTTGGAGTTTTAGGTATATAGATATTGTAGCCAATAGGAATATTTTTGTTAAAACAAAGGTAATTCCCTTTTTTTGCATCAGATGGAGCCTTTCCGTATATGTAACCGTCTTGATTATAAATTAGCTCATAGGATTGATCTTCAAGGGAATCTGATGCTTTTGAATGGGACTGCTGTTACGACTCGCTTAAATTGTCCAGTTTATCACTGAATCATCTCGCGTTAATTTAGGTCTTGGAGAAGAATGTCCACTCAAAGAGTCTGGGACGTAAGGGTTACCCCTGCGCCCGTAGTATG
>JACDGE010000056.1 GCA_013815465.1 Alphaproteobacteria bacterium
TATACCCCTAAGACATCAAGATACCTTATTGATGGTCTGAAAATTGTCGTTAATTCGGTCAATCATGGAGTGAGAGATTTGTGGCCATTTGGCAAAGAAATCCTCGATGGCTTGCCTAAATTCCGAAGCACTTTTAAAGACGCGATTATTGCGCACGAACTCGTTCATGACTTTCCATAATCGTTCAATTGGATTCAAATTGGGGCTATAGGTTGGCAGATAATGCAAAACAATTCCATATTTCTCAGCTGCCTCCTTAGTTTCAGCGCTGATATTATAGGAGCCTCGGTCTAAAATCTGGTGAATTTTTGGAGCTTTCGGGTATTTTTTACGCAATGCAGCAAAATGCTGCTCCATGGCTTTACTATTAATCGTCTCATGGGAAGCAATGGTAACTTCCATGGTCTCTAAATTGATTGATCCCAGAAGATTGACCCGTGTGCGAGAAGCGGTGGTTGCAATCAGTTTATCTTTCCCTTTGCGAATCCAGCCATAGGTTATTTTTGTGGCCATTGTGGGGTGGACTGCATCAGCAAATTCAACAGGCTCATCTTCAGGAAGAGTATTAAGGAGATCCTCATAATATCTGACAAACTCAGCCTGCTTTTCGGGATCCGCTTTTGCAGGGGTTCCCTTAGGCTTTTTGAAAGAGAAACCATTTCGTGTGAGCCATTTTGTCATACCTGAAGCCGTAAACTTCACTGCAAAGGTCTGTTCCACATAAGCACAAATATGTTCAGATTTTAGATATGTATTGGCCTCAAGGTGGCTAATGAGTTGAGAATTTTGAGCAGCACAAAGATGGCTTTCCGATCCACCATTTTCAGGTTTGAGTTTCTTACTGCTTTGGTAGTCGCTAAGGTGGTCTTGCACCGTTTCATAGCGAATTCGCAGAGCCTGGGCAATTTGTTTTTGGGTCCACCCTTCTGCAGTTAACAACACCGCTTTAATTCGATCCGCAACACGGCGATCTCTTTCTTTACTATGCTGCAATTCTAACACTTCTTTTTCTATAATCTTCAGTACAATCTTCATGTATTATTTATACATAAAATTTTACTAAATCGCAACAGTCTTTTCGTTGATTCCCTTAATTAATAAGACATTTTCATTGGCGAGCGGTATATTGCGGGCACTTCTACCACTTGGTATGCAGGTCCACAAGCTGGAAAAGGTGCGGCAGATGGAGCGTACTACACGATTAAGGCGGGATTTAAAGTAGCACACACTTTGATTCCTTGCTTTGAGGGAGCTGTTGCTCTTTTGGCAACTGATAAAGTAGGTTCACTGGTTAATCTTGTTCTTGATAAGGCGCCAGAAGTTGCAAATTCAACCGTTTCTGCCGTAAGCAGTGCTGCATCATACATTAAGTCTTTTTGGGCTTAATAACTCTCTCCCCTCCCCTTCAAAAGTATTTTTTGTGGGGAGGGGGATCATTTAACCCCCCTTATCTCCAGGACTCACGATTAATTATAGGGATTTGTCCCCCGATGTATTTGGCACAATCCGGATCATAACCTGGCTTTGGGGGTAGACCTTGATGACTTCTTTTTCAACTTCATCCGCAACTCGGTCTGCTTTTTGAAGAGAAAGGGTCGGCTTCATAATGAGACGAAGCTGAAAGAATTGATGTAAGCCAGAACTGCGTGTCCTAAGATCTTTAACGTCTATAACTTCTGGATGGCTGTGAATAATGGAAAGGATCCTTTTTCGCTCTTCATCGTCAAGCTCACGATCCATCAAAACATTAAAGGCTTGCCCCGTAATCTGCCACGCCGTCCATAAAATATAGAGCCCAATTAGCAATCCAAAAATGGGGTCAATAAGGTTCACGTGGAAGAAGTCTGCACAGAGCAAAGAAACGATGACAGCGGTATTGATGAGAAGATCTGACTTATAATGAAGCATGTCCGCTGCAATGGCGCCTGATCGGGTTTTCTTGACCACATATTGTTGATAGCCGACCAAAATGAGTGTGATTGCAATTGCAATCACCATCACAACAAGACCAATGTGGGTTGATTCAACGGGCTCTTGCATCACGAATCGCTGTTGGGCCTCATGGAGAAGCCAGAGAGAAGACCCCCCAATAAAAATCGCTTGACCTAGGGCTGCTAAGGATTCTGCCTTGCCATGCCCAAAACGATGCTCCTTATCCGCGGGTTTTAAAGCATGATAAACAGCAATCATATTAATGATCGAGGCAATAGCATCTAACAAGGAATCAATAAGAGATGCTTGCAAGCTGATGGAGTGGGTAACCCACCACCCGAAAGCTTTAAGCAGAATTAACAAACAGGCAACAGCTACGGATGCGTAAGTTGCCCGTCTAATAATGCGCGATTCATAAGCAGGGATGGATGTCATATGCAGGCCTTTTTTATCATTCTATACCCTTCGCCTTTTAAGTCGTGTCCTCTCGAAGGCAAGGATCTTCAGCGAGGCCCGAATTCTTGAAATCTTTTGGATATAAGATACAGAATTATTCCCATTGATCAAGCCTGATAATGTGTTTATTGTTTATTTACCTTAAGGTCGCAGAGTGGTAAGGCCTTCGAGGAACTGTTAGTAAATAAAGGAAATTGAATATGAAAACAAAACTTATTGCCTGCTCTCTTGTGGTGGCTTGTTTGTCATCAGGATGTGAAAACCCGAAACAAGCTATTGGCGCGATCGCTGGTGCTGGAGCAGGGGGCTGGATGGGTTCAACGATTGGCAAGGGTCGAGGACAAGTCGTTGCAGCAGCCGTTGGTGCGGGTCTAGGGGCTCTCGCTGGTGGATACGTGGGTGGAAAACTTGATGACGCTGATAAAAGACAAGCCGGAACAACCTGTATGCAAGCTCTTGAAAATGGGCGATCCGGGCAGCAAGCTGTATGGAGAAATCCAGATTCCGGTAACCACGGGACCTTCATCCCCCAGAAAGCTTACCAAGCGGATAACGGGCAATACTGTCGTGAATTCCAACAAACCATTGTCGTTGGGGGAAGATCTCAGCAAGGGTATGGGACGGCTTGCCGCCAACCGGACGGATCCTGGCAGATTCAAGGAAGCTAGGACACCGCCCGTTTAATTTTCCAGTTTCTCCCAGGGCGTCATTACAAGTCCCCCAAAGGAGTGAAGGAATCCATTGGACCCCAAGGAAAACTGGATTGCTTCACTCCTCTTGCAATGATGCCCTCGGGGGTATTTTGACTTGTATCCAACTTTCGTTACTGGGCGTAGATAAAAAAAAGGGATCCATGACGGGATCCCCTCTTTATTAACTTAATCTTTCAGATTTCTACTTTCCTTCAAAAGCTTTATGATCTGATTTCTTAATGATTGCAGACAGAATATCCTCAAGTGAAGCCATATGGCTTAAAGATTTTGTGCTGGCATCGGTAGAAATACTCTCTATCTTTTGAGAAAATTTCTTAATGCTTTCATCTTTTCTCTGTAATTGCTGAGTTTTTTCTGTGACTTCATTAAAAAGATTGGAATTCAATGCGATCCTGTGTGTCGATACTTCTTTTAACAGCATCCTCGATTTGAAATTCCAACCACCAGTTATCATCTTGTGTTCTATGCAAGGTATTACTTATGTTGTTTAATCTGTCTTTATCTGTTTGCAATTCTTTCGAGAGACCCCGTTTGCAGTATGCACGGTCTTCTTCAGATACGGAATAAGGCCCAAGTTCTCTCCGCGTCGCAGCTTCAACAAGCGGAGCATTTTTACCAACCGCATCATAATCTATTCCACATGACTGCATAACTTGATAAGCCCCTCTGTACAATTCTAGGGCCAATTTCCTATTTGCTTCTGATGAGAGATTTTCTTTATCAAACTTATACTTACTAGAAAAAGCGTGAATATGTGAAGAAGAGTCTTTTAAATCAGCGTCCATCGCATTCGCTTGACCGACAAAAACCCATGCGGTAGTTGCCGCTAAGATTATGTTTAACTTATTCATTTTACACCTTTAGTTGATAATAATTAACAAAAAGCTTATATGAGAATCAGAACTTTTAACAAAAAAAATAGCAATTATCAATATAAAACGTCATGACAACTATTTTTTTACTTAAAGATTATAAAAAACATAAATATCAAAAATTTTTAAAAAAATGTTGGTAATTTTTTGAAATGACAGATATAAAAGGGCCCGTATAGGCATACATTATTAAACAATAGAATTGGTTCGTTTTTTTGAGTGGAACGTTAGATCATTTTTTAGATGGAAGAATCAAGCTGATTCAACCGTCCTCCGGATACCGAGCTGGTATTGACCCCCTCTTTTTGAGTGCTGCTCTCCATCCCAAATCCCAAGAAAAAATATTGGATGTGGGGTGTGGTGTGGGAACTGCGGCCATTGCTTTGGCCTTTCGGTGTCCTCATGTCAAAGTCACAGGGATTGAAATCCAACCGGATTTGTGTGAATTAGCATTAAAGAATATTCAGGCGAATCATTTCACAGATCGTATTGATGTGATCCAAACAGATATTCTTTCACCCCCTTCTTTTCTAAATAAAAATATGTTTGATCACGTGATGACGAATCCTCCGTATTATGAAGATCACCGTACCCAGACCTCTCCTGTTCCTGGGAAGGCTCAAGCCAATACGGAAACGGTTGATCTTGGAAAATGGATTAAATTTTGTTTGAAGCTCCTCAAACCAAAGGGTATTTTTACCATGATCCATCGGGCTGAGCGTCTTTCCGAAATCCTGATTCATCTGGAAAACCTGACAGGGGATATGGTGATTTTTCCCCTCTGGCCCGGATCGAAGAAACCCGCGAGAAGAATTCTTATACAAACACGCAAAAACACGGGAGGCGAACTCCGTCTCGCTCGTGGCATGGTTCTTCATGGAGGAGCAAACAAATACACTCCAGAAGCTGAGGCAGTGCTTCGTCATGCCCATGGAATCGTGCTTTAACCAGTATTCAGGCTCAGAAAGTTCTGACTACTGATTACTGAACACGGCTTACATTCGCCGACAAAACCACAAAAGCAGAAGAATAAGGTGGCTCATCGGAAAAAGAGACGTGACTCACACCCACATATCCCGGAGGAACAAGCATAAAAAATCTTTCATCCGCTTTACCGTGAAAACTGAGGGTAGGGGCGCCCATGGATGTGCGTAAGACCTCAATGTCATGCCATCCAATTCCTTCTCTAAAACCTGTCCCGAGGGCTTTTGCAGCTGCTTCTTTTGCCGCGAAACGATTGGCATAGACACGGAGAGGGTGAGCACTATTCTCAGCATAAGATCGTTCATGGGCTGTAAAAATTTTTTCAGCGAAATGCTTCCCAAATTTTTCAAGTAAGCTTTCAATTCTTCTAATATCAACTAAATCAGTGCCAATCCCAATAATCATTTTATAAACCCTAGGATCCTTTTGCGAGTAAAAATTCAAGAGCTAAGGAACGGCTTTCTGCCTTATACCCTGCCCTCTCCAGCGCTTTTAAGATAGGCACAAGTTTGTCGACAGAAAAGTCAGCAAGCGGGGTCTCCCCGATTAGGGTAAGCGCTAAAAGAAGGACTTCCCCTTTACGGTGACTCGTCGCAGCCGACTCTAAAAGAGGGGCCTCTTGCCCATCAAAGAGTGCCTTTTCTTGCCTCCATGAGGGAACCGCGGGCTCACCCTTCATCGGATCGCCAGAGGGCTCACCCAGGGCACCTAAAATGCGCCTCATCTCATAAGAGTGCTGGGGAGCTGTTAAGGGGTGAAGGCGTCTTTCATAGGCTTGCCAGGCTTGAATTTGAGATTGATCCCAATTGTTTTCAGGAAACGCAATATGTAAAAGAGGGCGTACTGCAATGGCTTCGTCAGGGGCTTCCCGCATAAAAAAAGTTCCCCATTTTTTAGCGAGTTCGTTCTTTTCGCTTTGTAAGAAGGCCTGAACCATAAAAGGTGCCAGGGGAAGTGTCTTTAAGGAAGGATCAAGAGAAGCCAGCGGAGAACTAAAAACTTGGGCAAGAAGTCCTAATTTTTGCTGCTGCGCGGCACGCTCAAAAAGCGGCAGTAAAACTTCTGTTTTTGCCGACGCGAGCGCTTGGGCCACTTCTCCCCAAAACTCTGTTGCTGGTGATTCTTTAACAAGGGCCGCAAAATCCTCCGCCGTGAAAGTTCCTTGTTGAACAGCTTTCTCACCCGCTAAAAGACGGGTATGCAGGGGAGCTTTTTCCGAACGCGCGATAAGAGCTAGAGAGGAAGAGGAGAGCTTATTTAATTCACTCTCTGGGATATTTTGCTTGGTTTCTAGCCACATCGTCAGAAGAAAGGGGAACTTGGCAATTGACTGATGGAACGGTGGCTGAGCACCTTCATTAAAAAGCATATTCAAAAGTTGAGCGGCTGCAGGGTTAGATTCGTTTAAGACTTCTGCTGCGATTTTTGCCCGTTCTTCTTCTCCATTAAGGTAAAGACAATAAATGTTTTGTTTTTTCCATTCCACCTGAGCGGATGACCGGATAAGGTTCGCAACTTTTTCACAGGCCTTCTTTGTGTCTCCTGCCAGCCACTGGAGATCAAGAAGAAGAGAGTCTTTCTCGGGCAGGTCCGCTTCCAAGAGGAATTCTTTTGCCTGCTCTACCTCGCCCCCTTCTGTCAAAAGGGACAAAAAGGCCGTTTCATAAGCCGTATTCCGCAAGAGATTTGTATAGGGCTCTTTTGCAATCTGTGCCCTTAATCCCCGCAAAAGGGGTGAGCTTAACCTCAAAGGAAGCTTCGGAAAATAAGTTTCAATGACAGAAGGTGGCGTTCCTTCCCAAAATTCGAGTGAAGGTTGGGAAAAAGAAAGCTCATCCTCCCCTTGAGGTTGTTGAATGACCTCGTTCTCCTTTTGGGGAATAAGCTGAATGGGTTGAGAAGTGGCATCCCCATTTTGCAGAAGGATGAAAGCAACCCCCCAAAACAGGGTGTTACTGAGGAAGCTTTTCATTAGGAATATCCTTTTCAATGCGCACGGAAGGAGCGGGTATGCCCCACATCGCCAGGATAATGATACCGGAAAGGATAAATAAAGCGAGCATTCCCCATAAAGCACGAACCAAGGTCATATTATTTTCTCCATTTAGTTTTTAATGTTATTAATTCTATAGTCCGAACGTGGAATTATCTCAAGAGAAACTGTACGCATGCAAGTGGACGGTCCCACACTGGATGTTTTTTAGACCCGAATCAATGATGATCCCCCTTGAATCATAAAATTTTTTCTATTATTGTAAATCTCACTTGAAGGTGCTCTACGAGTTAAAAGGGAACACATGCACACGTTAGTTTTGTGAAATGTGGCTGCTCCCGCAACTGTAAAACGTGAGTTTTAAGCATTTGGCCACTGACATTTGTGTTGGGAAGGTTGCTTGAGACGGTTAAGCGTTAGCCAGGAAACCTGCCTTTAAATGTCATCTCTACGTTTGGCGGGTCAGACAAACGGAAGCGAATAAAGTCTCGTAGATGGCGGACAACTTTTAATCGTCATACAACGGGAGGTCCTTGTGCAAGTCTCAGCTACTCATTTTTCAAATATACTGGATTTAGCTTCACACATTAAAATAAAGTTTATTAATCACTTTTTTGCTTTATCCATAGCAACTTTTTTCATTGTTAGCTATCGCTCACCACAAATATTTCGTATGCCCTCCCTACCTAAATTTTCTGCATTTGAAAGTGAGCTGGCCGAACAAAAAGTTTTAGTAGAACCCCTCTTACCGTTGCTATTTCACCGCGTTCATGTGCCTCTTGCGCTTTCTAGCCCGTTATTCGTCTCTGCTGGCCTTCAATATTCTTCTTCCATGCCCAACACACCTTTAATGACGCTTGGAAAAAGCAAGGTTACGCCTCCCTCTGATGTTGGGTTTCCTCTCCAAAGGAGTAGCGCAAGCAGCATGCTTAAGCCCGTGCTGTCCTCTCCCCCTTCAATGCACCCTTCCGTTCTGCCCCTTGAAGAAGCAGCGGGACTGAATTCCGCGCCAGAAACATTTCGACAAGGTGAAGAGTTCATGAGAGTTAAGAAAATAATGCCAATCCTTACCGCTATTTTTCCTGGCCAAATAAGTGGAACGCACGCAATTGTTACACCGGTATTGCCTTCTCTCCCCCCACTTCCATCAGTAATTCAACAGCCTATGTCTATGTCCTCTCCCCCTTCTATTCCCCCTTCCGTTCTGACAATCGATGGGGCAGAAGAAGGACATACGGCATCAGAAATACTTCAAGAAAATGAAGAGTTCATTAAACTTACGAGAATTATCCCACTCCTAAACACAATTACTCCTTTTCAAATAAGCGAAACGCACGCAATTGTTACACCGGTATTGCCTTCTCTCCCCCCACTTCCATCAGTAATTCAACAGCCTATATCTATGCCCTCTCCCCCTTCTATTCCCCCTTCCGTTCTGACAATCGATGGGGCAGAAGAAGGACATACGGCATCAGAGACACTTCAAGAAAATGAAGAGTTCATTAAACTTACGAGAACTATCCCACTCATAAACACAATTACTCCTTTTCAAATAAGCGAAACGCACGCAATTGTTACACCTATTTTACCTTCTCCCCTTCCGATTCCACCAGTAGACCCACAGCCTATGTCTATCCCCTCTCTCCCTTCTTGGCATACATATAAGATTAACTCAAAAAGCGCTCTTCTTCGATTTTGGTTAATGAAATTAGCCCCTGGATCACAGATAATTCCAAAAGAAATTCCTTTTCGAAAGGCTTTGGTAGAGACACTTCTTTCACCCAAGTATCAATCGTGGATAACCGATTCTTGGGACCCAGCAGAAGACGCAGAAGATGATGATATGGAGATGAAGCAAAGACGCGCAGATTTTAGTATGGATTATATGCGTGCGGTTGACTGGCCAAAAACTCCTTATAAGTGGCTTTTTCTTACAGAGGAAGAAGACTTTCATCAAGTGAATGAACCCGCTTACATATATGCCTATGAATTTCCATTAAAACGAGGGATTCGGGCATATAAGGATGAAGACTTTTGTGAATATAATCAATAATAATATTTTTGTTTTTCTTAAAAAGATATTGATTTTATAATCATTTACTTTTGCCCTGGACTTTTGAAAAAAATATTAATTATTTTTCTAATGAGTTAATTGCAAAATTATCCCCCCGTTTGTCATCCTAGGGCTAGAACCTCTTGTTTTGCAAAGGGATCCCCGCCTTCGCGAGGACATGCTTAGAGGTTCTTGGCCCGAGGATCTTTTGGAGATACACATGGAGATGAGATCCTCAGGCCAAGAAAAACAAGTCTTTTCTAGTCCGAGGATGACACGGGTTGAAGGAATTTTGCACGAGGCTCTAATAATACCCTTTTGCAATCAAGCACAATTGCTTCGGAGCTTCCGCTCCTCACAACAATGACGACCGTAGACGTACAAATTTATTTCTGATTACCAACGATTCTCAGTTAAAACAAGAAGTCTTTTTGGCATAGGAGGGGTCCTAAGAGAGACATAAGCCAGCCTTGGAATCATGTCTTCGAGAATAAACCGTCGATTAAAGCGAT
>JACDGE010000057.1 GCA_013815465.1 Alphaproteobacteria bacterium
ATTATGCTCGAGCCATCTGAATCCCACCCTATTATTTGTGGGTTCTCATTTGGCGTATTTGCAAGAAAGCGTTCTTTGTCTTTCTCCAAATCAAAAAGACATACGCGTAGGCCTGTAACTACCATATTTGCTTTTTTAAAGGGTGAATTCATTGGTGGAGTCACAGCCACAAGAAAAGCAAGCTCTTTTCCATTCCGAGAAAAAACAGGATTTAAGGCAGGACCTTCCTGATTTAATTCCTTTATTTTTCCAGTTCTTATATCAAGGATAGCCAATTTTGTTTCTTGGTTAAAATTTTGCTCTTTTACAGGCACGAAAGAAAAGGCTAAAGAGGCACTGTCTGCTGACCAAGAATAGGGGATATAACTAGCCTTTCCTCCTCCAGCTTCATTCGTAACTGCAAGATTAGTAGGTGTTAAAAAGGATGGACCGGAAAATATGTTGTTTTTTAAATCTATTGATAGAATAGAAAGACGAGAGGGGGTATTAAGGTATTGTCGTTCTCTAACAATAGAAGATCCCCCAAATTTATAGGCTGAGGGAGCGTCATCCTTCTCAGAAAATTTCGTAATAAAGGAAATATTCTTTCCATTTGGCGACCATTGGATGGATTCTATCCAACTATTCGTGGGGATGGCGTAGACTCTAATAGGATTAAATTTTTCTGCATCGGTTATTCCTAAAAAGCTCCCATCTTCTTCGGCTGTCACATAAGAAATCCACTTGCCATTTGGTGACCATTTGACGTCTCCATACCTTTTTCCATGAGGAGTCTCAAATAGAATTTGCTTGTCTGTATTGGATATAACACGGAATCTTATGGACTCAATTAAGTCTTTATCTCTATCCACATAGGTAATAAGCGTTTTTTCTCCATTAGGAGATACTTCTACCGAATTAATTTCTTGATAATCAATTGATAATTCAGGTACCCACAACGATTTATTTTCTAACCCTTGAGCTTTGCAAGGCATTAGGGCAGCAAAAGCTAGAATAAAAATTAGGATTTGAGATCTCATTTTTTTCGCTCCACTGTTAATTTTCAATCAATATGTTCTTGTTTTATTTGTTTATTTTTAGAGGATGGTTGTAAATATTGATCAAGCCATTCAACAAGGGCTGTTAAAGCAACTTTACGTGAAAGTGCATAAAGCTGAAAGTGGTGTCCTTCCTTTGTAAATGTCATCATTTTTGTTGGGATATCCTTCTCATCAAGAGCAAAAAACCATTCTTTTCCCCGGTTTGGAGGGAAAATCTTATCGTTTGAACCATATTGAAGTAAAGTCGGTGTATTCGCATTCTGAAGTTTCATAATAGGTGAGCGAGAGAGCCATAAATCTTTATTTTTCCAAAAAGGGCCTCCGAGATAGTCTTCAAGGAAACCTTTTGTATCCGTTGTAAGTGAAAAAGCGATAAAATTTACGATTCCTGCCCCTACAATAGAGGCTTTAAAATGGTTGGTTTGCGTTGTTGCCCACGCTGCAAGGTATCCCCCATAACCCCAGCCCCAAATAGCAAGTTTTTCAGGATCAGCTATCCCTTTCTCAATCAGAAAATCAACGCCAGACATAAGATCCTTAAAATCACCTCCCCCTAAATCTTTTTGATTGGCTCGAGCAAATTCTAACCCATAATTTGAACTTCCTCGGATGTTTGGTAAAAAAACAGCATAGCCTTGTGCTGAAAGTACAGCCGGTGAAAAAGGGACATTATCATAACACCCTCCCATAAACCTTTTCTCCCAAGCTTCATAAGGACCATCATGAGCTGCAACCACAAGGGGATAAGTTTTTCCTGTCTGATAAAAAGATGGATAGATGAGGATTCCTTCGATTTCCTTGCCATCAAAAGACTTCCATTGAATAACTTCATTCTTTATAGGGATAGCCTGAGAAAAGGCCTGCAACATACGGCGAGGTAAGAAATTTTCTAGTGAAGAAATAAAGGCGACCGGAGCTCTATCCAGAGATTCGGATAAAAATCCTATATCCTTCCGAGAGGGGCTTAAAGATACGGTAGAGATGAAATCTTCTGTGTTTGCATTTAAAACTTCTGGCTTTTCGCCATTAATAGGAAGCTTATAAAGCCGTTTAGTGGTTTTATATCCTTCATAAACTAATAGGTGCTGTCCGTCTGGAAACCAACCAATTAAAGTTGGCTGTTCTTCAAAGGTAGAGGCAAGCTTTTGTGAGGTTTGTTCGCCTACTGCTTTTAAGAAAACGTGTCTCTTTTTTATAGGAAAGGGCTTCTCTGGAAAACGTTCCTCTACATCTGCTACATAGGCGATTAGCTTCCCATCGGGAGAATACAGGGGAGAATTGGGCTTTCCTTTATCCGCTATCAACGCAATTTTTCCAGATGGAACGTTGATATTAAAAACTCTTTCTAAATCATTTGCCGGATCTATCCCAACAAAAGCAATATGCTCATTATTAGGGGACCAAGAAATCATCGTTTCAGGCTTCACAGATATCTTTGGAAATGAAGAATTTTCAAAGGATAAAAGCTTTGGTTCGATATGACCTTTTAATGGAAATTTGAGTGAGAGAAGATAAAGAAGTGATTTGCTCTTTGAAGGTCCAATGATCAAATAATCCTCATCTCCTTCGGGAATAGGCTCCTCTCCAACAAGCAAAACAATACTTTTACTGTCAGGGGACCAGAAATAATCAGAGATATCCCATGTTCCTTTAGCTATTTCTATAGGCTCAAACTTATGTGGGGGTGTTATGATTAAGCTATATGTATCTTTTTCTTCGTCCCCTAACCTTAGGAATGAAATATTTTTTCCATCAGGAACCCAATGAGCCGTCAAGCATAGCCAATCATTCGGTGTTTTCCATACTAATTCTTTTGTTTCGGCATTAATAAGAGAAATTTCTGTGGGTTGGATTTTGTTATCATCTACATACGGTGGATAGCTTTCAATAAGAAGATATTTTCCATCAGGCGAAGGTTGTACAGAAGTTATTTTTGTTTGCATTGCAGCGTCTTCTATGGACCAAGACGAAATATTGAGAGACATATCTCTGTGAGAGTTATCCTTCTCTTGCATAGACATCTCTGCAGATGCGTCGTTCTTACTAAACCCAACACTTATGAAGATTAATGCTAAAATTATTTTTTTCATTTTTTCTCGGTCTGTTTGCGAAGAGCTGGCCTTTATCCTAAGTTCAATAGGTGAAGAAAAAGTTAATAAGAACAGAGAACAGTAACCAGTTCTGACGTACAACCCTCAATAGGTCGCAGGTGAAAGATGGAGAAGGACGATTTACCGATCAAAGCTGAATTTTTCAGAAGCCTCCCACATACTGATCTAACCATTCAAAGGTTGCCTTTGTGCTTATAATGGCTGCTTGATCCTTTAGATCATGCTCTTGGTTTTTATAGACAATCATTTTAACAGGTATTTTTCGAATTTTCAGAACATTGTAGAGCTCGGAACTCTGGTCAATATTGACGTTTTGATCTTTTAGGCCCTGCTGGATAAGAGTAGAAGTCTTAATTTTTTCGGCATACATAATGGGAGAACTCTTTAACCATGTTTGCTCATCTACCCAAACGCCTCCTCCAAAATAAGCACTGGCATTAGTGCTTCCATCGGATATTAAATTTGAAATTCCTGCAAAAATGAGGGCGGTTTTAAAACGATCGGTTTGCGTAATTGCCCAGGCTGTCAGGTATCCTCCATAACTATGTCCGCCTATGACAAGCTTTTGAGGATCAGCAATGCCTTGCTTTATCAGCAGGTCTACGCCCGTCATAACATCATTGTAGGGCCCATTACTCCAGTCTTTATACATTGCTTCTCGAAAGCCTACGCCGTAACCATCGCTTCCGCGAATATTAGGCCTCAGAACAGCAAAGCCATGAGCCGCATACAAAGCTATAGCAGGAGGATTACCCCAGGCAAAACCCAGATAAGTTTCTTGCCATACGAGAGCTGGTCCTCCGTGAGCAAGTACAATGAGGGGCACTGGAACACCTTGCTTGTACTCTGCAGGATAAGTAAGAATTCCTTCAATTGTTTTTCCGTCAAAGGAGGACCAAGTGATGATTTCGCTTTTAAACTTTGGAAGGTCGTATAAATCCTGATGAAACTGAGTAAGTTTCATAGGCTTAAACTCTTTCAAGGAAGAGATATAGGCCTCTGGGGGAAGAGAAAAGCTTTCTCCTACAAAACCGATGTAGGTACCGGTGGAATTAAGATGCGAAAAACTGCTCATTGTTTCGAGGGGTAGGCGAATAAGGTCCTCTCCTTTGGCTGAAAGAGAGTATAGAGCTACCTTTGTATGTTCATTATCAGTAACTATTACGCTCGAGCTATCCGCAACCCATCCTATTATTTGTGGGTTTTCATTTGGGGTATTTGCAAGAAAGCGTTGTGTCCCTTTCTCTAAATCTAAAAGACATACGCGTAAGCTTGTAAACATGGTATCAGCTTTTTTGAAGGGTGAATGAGGGGGAGGCTTTACACCTACGACAAAGGCAAGGTTCTTTCCATCAAGAGAAAAAAAGGGGTTTAGGGCTGGGCCTTCTGTGTCTAGCTCTTCGATTCTCCCCGTGTTTATATTAACGATAGCAACTTGTGTATCTGGGTAAAAGTCATCTTCTTTTGTCGTTACAAAAGAAAATGCTAAGGAGGAACTATCTGGGGACCAAGAATATGGTGAATGATCGGCCCTATAAATACGATCATTCGTAATTTGAAACGTTCCAGGTGTTAAAAAAGATAGTCCTGAGAATATCTTATTTTCTAAATCTAGTGAGAGAATAGCAAGACGCGAAGGTTCTCTACTATGCTTATCTTCAACAACCACATTAACTCCTGCAAATTTATAGGCAGAGGGAACCTCATCCTTTTTTATAGTTGTAGAAACAAAAGCTATATTCTTGCTATTTGGAGACCATTGGGGAAATTCAATGACAAGATTAGATGGGATAGTATAAACTGTAATAGGGGTATATTTTTCTGCGTCGGTTATTTCTATAAAGTAGTTGTTTCCTTGAGTTTTCATGTAAGAAATCCATTTTCCATTTGGAGACCATCTTGCATTTGCATGTTCTACGTTCTTTGGACTCACAAATAGAGTTTTCTTATCTTTATTTGATACGACACAGAATCTTATACACCCTTTCATTTTTTTATCTTTGTCATTATAGATGATAAGGGTTTTTTCCCCGTTGGGAGAAACAGTTACGGAAAAGATATCTTTGTAAGAAATAGATAATTCTGGGGTCCAGACTTTCTTATTTTTTAACTCTTTTTGAGCTTCACATGGCATAAAAGCAGAAAAAATAAGGATAAGAATTAAGATAGTGTTTCTCATTTTTTTGTTCCATTCTTTGTTTTTGATCGACAAGTTATTTCTCAGCTTTATTGTTTTTAGAGACAGGTCCTGTGGATTGGTCAAGCCATTCTTGTAGGGAGGTTAAGGCGACTTTACGGGAAAGGGAGAGAAGCTGAAATTTATGCCCCTCTGCTAAAAAAAGCATCATTTTTGTTGGAATATTTTTTTGCTTAAGAGCAATAAATAATTCCTTACCTTGGTTTGCAGGAAAATCTTTATCTCCTAGTCCATATTGAAGCAAAGTCGGCGTATGGACATTTTGAAGTTTCATAATAGGAGAGCGAGAGAGCCATAAATTTTTATTTTCCCAAAAAGGTCCTCCAAGATAATTTTCAAGTATATCCGTTTTACTCCTATTAAAGAAAGAGATGAAGTCTATTATCCCTGCCCCTACAATAGCGGCTTTAAAACGATTTGTTTGCGTTGTTGCCCAAGCTGCAAGATAGCCCCCATAACCCCAGCCCCAAATAGCAAGTTTTTCAGGATCAGCTATCCCTTTCTCAACCAGAAAATCAACGCCAGACAGAAGGTCTTTAAAGTCTCCACCCCCTAAATCTTTTTGATTGGCCCGACCAAATTCTATTCCATAATTTGAACTTCCGCGGATGTTTGGTAAAAAAACAGCATAGCCTTGTGCTGAAAGTACAGCCGGTGAAAAAGGGAAGTCATTATAACAACCCCCCATAAACCTCTTCTCCCAAGCCTCATACGGGCCGTCATGAGCAGCAATAACGAGTGGGTAAGTTTTTCCTGATTGATAAAAAGAGGGATAGATAAGGATTCCTTCAATTTCCTTTCCATCAAAAGACTTCCACTGAATAACTTCACTCTTTATAGGGATACTCTGCAAAAAATCCAATGATAAGGGATTTGGCAAGAACCTTTTTAAGGGAGAAGTAGATGCAACCGGGGCTTTATCTAGAGATTCAGATAAAAACCCTATACTCTTCCTAGAGTGGCTTAAAGATACAGTAGAAATGAAATCTTCAGTGTTTGCATTTAAAATTTCTGGTTTTTCTCCATTAATAGGAAGTTTATAAAGTCTTTTAATTGTTTTATACCCTTCATAAACCAATAGATGCTCTCCATCTGGAAACCATCCGATTAAAGTAGGCTGTTCTTCAAAAGTGGACGCAAGCTTTTGTGGACTTTGTTCGCCTACTTCTTTAAAAAATACATGCCTTCTTTTTATAGCAAAGGTTTTATTTGAAAAATCTTCTTCTATATTTGCTACATAGGCAATCAACTTCCCCTCAGGAGAATACATGGGAGAATTTGGCTTTCCTTTATCTTCTATCATTGTAAGTTTTCCAGAGGGAATGTTAATATTAAATATTCCCTCCAAATCATTTTCTGGGTCTATCCCCACAAAAACAATGTTTTTACTATCAGGAGACCAAGAAACCATCGTTCCAGGTTTTACAGATATCTTTGGAAATGGCGAATGTTCAACAAATACAGCCTTTGGTTCGATGTGATCTTTTATTGGGATTTCTAGCTTAAGAAGATAAAGAAAAGATTTACTCTTTGAAGGCTCAATGACCAAATAATCCTCATCTCCTTCGGGAATAGTCTCCTCTCCAACAAGAAAAACAATACTTTTACTGTCAGGGGACCAGAAATAGTCCGAGATATCCCATGTTCCTTGAGCTATTTCTATAGGTTCAAACCTATGTGGAGACGATATTAATAAAATTGTTTTACCCTCTTCTCCTACTCTTAAAAATGAAATATTTTTCCCATCAGGGGCCCAATGAGGCATAAAACACATCCAGTCACTTTGCGTTTTCCAGACAATTTCCTTTGTTCCGGTATTAATGAGAGAAATTTCTGAGGGCTGGTTTTTGGTATCATCTACATATGCTGGATAGCTTTCAATGATAACATATTTCCCATCAGGCGAGGGTTGTACAGAACTTATTTTTGCTTGTGTTGCAGCGTCTTCTATGGACCAAGAAGAAATATTAAGTGATTCATCTGAGTGAGACTTATCATCCTTTTGCAAAGGCGCCGTTATAGAGGCGTTGCCCCTATCAAAGACGAGAATTATGAAGATTAATGCTAAAACTATTTTTTTCATTATTTTCAGTCTGTTTGTGAAGAGCTGTCATTCATCCTAAACTCAATAGGTAAGGGAAAAGTTAATGAGGGCAGTAGTAAAAAAATATAGTTCCGACACTCAATAGGTGGTTATTTCAAGAAATAAGAACCTTTCAAGATGGGAAGACACTCTTCACATTGAGAAATCCATCTCACGGACTTTCTCGTGCGTCTGCTGATGAACGGGTTTTTCTTGGGTGTAAGATTTTACGCGGGCTTGGATTTGAGCGTAATCCTTGATCTCATGTGGAAAATCCTTAAATCCAGAGAGGTCCTTATTTGACGCAGACCAGTCTCTAAAGCGCAGATCTCCGTCTCGCTTACGCAGATATTCGATGTTGTGGGTGCCGATGGAGGAGTCATAGCCCTGTTTATCCAAATCCCTTGATATTTGAGCCATGGCAGACATTTGCTCTGCTGTGGGCTTTTGGCCATGGGCTTCCATGTATCTGGTGATGTCTTTGGCACAAAAGGTGGCGGCAGTGTCCGAGAGCCTTTGCTTAGTGGTGAGATCGTGGACAAGGCGCGCTTCTGTAGTGATATTCTGTTTTATCTCCTCCTTTGCAAGCTCAGCAATCGTTGGGGAAGGTGTCAGACCCGTGGGATTTAATCCCTCGGGTTTCAAACCCCTTTGTTTAGCCTCAAGGTATATTCTGCCCTCAACGGAGGCTTGTCGTTCAGCCATCATATGGGCGATGAGCTCGTCCTTTTCTGACCTGTAGCTGTTTACTTTTTTCCAACCTGCAATGATCTCATTACGGATTTCGGGGATGCGGGCCAGCTCGTACTTGGCGCGTAGGAGGAAGTTCTTGGTTTCTTTTTCCGATACGCGGGTGCCTTTCATGGTGTGGGCATGGAAGATATAGTTGGTAGTCCTCTCCGCCTGCTGGTCTACCCGTTTGATGAGGTCAGGATTGAGGTCGCGCCTTTCCTCGCCTAAATAAGCGTAAAGCTTTTTTGTACATTGATGGGTAAGTTCACCGAAGACCATTTCTCCAGTTGGTGTATTCGGCTTTTCCTTGGGGTGGGGAAGATCCAAAGAAGTAGTTTTCTCCGCAGGTTTTTGAGGAGATATTATTCTTTCGTTGTTTTCAGCAGATTTGTTCTCAATAGCTCCGTTCTCAACGGTTTTCTTCTTAAAGGTGCCTTTCTCAACCGTTAAGGGCTTAAGCGTTGGGGTTTGTAAAGCAGCCTCTTTCTCATGCAGTACGATTTTAATGAGATCTTTTGGCAGAAACCTTTCAAAAGTTTCTCTGACCCCTTGAGGTCCTCGGGTTTTGAGAACGTCATTGAAATCCTCATTCAGCTTATCTGGCTTAATGACAGTAACAGCCAGTCCTTTTGCTTTAAGAGCGAGAACAGATTTTTCCAAGCTTTGAGCCGCAGACGAGTCAGGCGCATCATGATCGGCACAAATGATAATTTTTGTGGTAAGAGCTTCAGGAACGATTCGCTTGATGTTGGAAAGACCTAAAGTGGCCTTGATCTTTCCCTGCACACCTGCTGACCTTAAGCTTAGTGCCGTTTCCACGCCTTCGGCTACAAAAAGCACGTTTGACCCTTTGTCCTCCTGAATTGTAACAACTGACCCCTTCAGAACACCAAAGGATCTCTTGTTTACAGGGATATCTGCTTTAAGAGCTGTATTTGCGCTGAGGAACGTCAATTGGACTGCCGTGATTTCTCCTTCTGGAGATCTTGCTCCTGCCATAAGGCAAGGAAAGGACCACTTGGAATTCGTATCTGTAAAAAAGGGCAGATAGCGAAGATCGTCAGAAAGGGCGCCCTCTATTTTGCGATGCTCTCTTAGGTAACGCTCCGCAAGCGTTCCTTGAAGGGAGTGTCCCTTATCCCAAAGCGCAAGGGCTCGATCTATTCTGACTTTCTCTTCCTCCGTTGCTCCCGCACCCTCCTTTTCAAGTCCTTGAACGTTCGAGGTCAAGGGTCTGGGTATTTGGTGGGTAGCCACTCTGGATAATTCCGTTTGGGACAGGCTCGCCTGGGATAATCCTGCCCAGGACGCCCCATATTCCAAAGCCTCTTTAAACT
>JACDGE010000058.1 GCA_013815465.1 Alphaproteobacteria bacterium
AAAACTCAATCCTCTTTGAAACTGAATGGTATTTCTCTTCATAGCTAGCCTCCTGATAATAAGAGTTTATCTCCTAGCTATCATACCTCCAAAATTATACTGAGTATAGTGCGTAATCAGGAAAAACAATGCAGAAAGCTCATTAAAGAATTCCTAAAAATTATTGATATGATGAAAAAAGCGCCTTTATACATCTGCAAAAACTCGCAAAAACATTTAATCAATGGAAAGAGGAGATCGCAAGAATGTGGAGGTTTACGAAGTCAAACGGTATCACTGAGGGCTTTCATAGAAAAATGAAACTGATTCAGAGAAGAGCCTATGGCTTTAGAAACTTTGAAAACTCCAGAACACGTGTTAGAGTCCTCTGTAAATGAATAGTGCCCACATAAATGGGAAAGACCCGGTTTTTTCAAATGCTACCTATTTGCTACTTAGGACAATTTTAAGACTTTACAATTTCTCAAAAACCCCTACAAACGCTGGTGCCGAAGAGGTGAATCGAACACCCGACCTACTGATTACGAATCAGTTTTTAGTCTTTTCTTGAATCCCGTTCATTCTCTAGGTTTTCTCATTTTTACCTTGTTTTCCCACAACTTTTAAGCTTTTTCTCGCCTTCATTGAACAACATTCAACCACATTCATTCTCATTCGCTTGCTGAAAGTTTGGTGAAAATTTTTATCGAGTATGCTATAATCTTTTCCATAACAATCAGTGGAGGAGATATGCCCAAATTTACAAAACGTTTCGTTGAATCGATCGTACCAGACCCACAGAAAATGATCAAACATTGGGATTCGGAGTTGAAAGGATTTGGCCTCATTGTTTTGCCCAGCGGCAGGCGTACCTATTGTGTACAATACCGCAATGCTCAGCGGGTTCAAAAGATGTTTAAAATAGGTGTACATGGGCAGGTCACGACCGAAGAAGCCCGTGTTCTTGCCAAGAAATACTTAAGCGGCGTTGTGCATGGACACGATCCGGTTAAAGTGAAAAAAGAAAGCCGCGATCTTCCGACCCTGAATGAGCTTGCTCGTGATTATGTTTTATTTCACGGAGGAAAGAAGCAACCAAAAAGCTTGAAAGAGGATCAACGTCTTTTAAAAACAATTATATTGCCAGCTCTTGGAACCAGTCTTGTGGCCAAGA
Source organism: Alphaproteobacteria bacterium (assembly GCA_013815465.1). Taxonomy (GTDB): domain Bacteria; phylum Pseudomonadota; class Alphaproteobacteria; order UBA9655; family UBA9655; genus UBA9655. The sequence goes on from JACDGE010000058.1 coordinate 1,154, forward strand.
TTTCACGGAGAGATGTTGAAGCATTACATCGTGATCATCAAAAGACCTCTTATCAGGCGAATCGCGTTATATCCGTACTCTCAAAGATGTTTACCCTTGCGAATACCTGGGGGTGGTGCGAAGACAACCCTGCAAAAGGTGTTCAACGGTATCAGGAAGAGAAAAGAAAGCGTTGGTTAGCGGCTGATGAGCTAAAGGTACTCTGGAAAGTCCTAGATGAATATTCGAATCAACATACTGCTGCTCTCTTTAGACTTCTCATTTTGACGGGGGCAAGGAGTGGGGAACTCCTGCCCTCGACTTGGGATCAATTTAATCTAGAGGCAAGCGTTTGGACAAAACCTTCCCGCCTCACAAAGCAAAGGGAAGAAGAGCATGTGCCTCTCTCCCCTCAAGCGATTGAGATTGTGAGAGCTATGCAATCACAGTCCACCTCGCCCTTTCTCTTTCCAGGAAAAGTAGAAGGTAAACCCCTTCAAGAAGTAAAAACGGCGTGGAATACCATAAGAAAAAAATCGGGGTTTCTCGATCTCCGTATCCATGATTTACGCCATACCTATGCTTCTCATTTGGTCTCCAGTGGATTAAGCCTCAGTATTATTGGGAAGCTCTTAGGGCATACACAGGCTTCCACTACTCAAAGATATGCCCATTTGGCAGATGAGCCATTAAGACAAGCAACGGAGCTGTTTGGCAGTAATCTTGATAAGATCATTGGGAAGGAGAGGTGAGTAGAAAGGATTTAAGCGAGCTTATCTTCCAATTTTTTTAGAGATTCAAGCCTTTTTTTCAGACTCATAGTTTGGATGTTGTGTAGCTTCCATTTTACAGATGGGAAATTCTGGGCATTTTCTATTGGGAATAAATCCCAAACGGGTTCTCCCTTCTTAAATGACATAAAGAACTGTTTATCTTGGTCGGTGAAAGAGTTTTTGATAAGAGAAAATATTTGGTCTCTGGTTTCTTCGAGAGTAGGGCAGTCCACATCCATTGTAGTCATTCCAGCAAAGAGTTTATCGTATGTGGGTCTCAGGTCTTGTTTATTAGGGGTTATGAGGTCAGAAATTGGCCTTTTGCTGCTGAGTAAATAAACCATAAAAGTCTCATGTAGAGGCCTTGTATAGTTATTATGCTTTAAGAAGAAATAGAGATCAAAAAAATCCCGCGGATTTTGACGATCAAGGGCTGCACATAGTTTCCCACCATACAGATCATTGGGATGCAAACAATCAATCTCTGCAGATCGCTTAAACATGTCTTGTGCAGACGGTGCTAAGGTTTTTAAAACTGGCTCATGAACAGCGCCACGGACAACCAGGTTGATTTCAACCTTGACTTCTGTTGTTTTAGACTGAACAAAAAGCGTACTTTCATGGCCTTCCGACGTTCGCTTCTCGCGCGTTTTTAATCCCATGGCATTAAACTTAAGAGACAGTTCTTTAACGAAATCCTTTATTTCAGCTAATGCCTGATCTCGTGGTGTGAGAGGCAAATAGCAGAGGTCTATATCGACAGAAAGGCGAGGAAAATCCAGCACAAATAGATTAATGGCGGTTCCCCCTTTTATTGCAAATCTCCTGTCAGACGAGATAGAAGGGAGAAGGTCTATCAATAGAGAAACCTGATCCAGATATTTAGAATTGAATGTCCTGTGCATTTTTGATTACATACTCTCTTGGAAGAAATAAATTGTATTTTGCATTGTAGTGTCCACCCTTATTAACGATTTTCAGCAGGGAGGAAGACATCTTGATTTTTGTTTCATCAATATGTTTACGCCATGTATGTGCCTGCACATCTCCAAAATATAAAAGAAGCCGTTTGACCTTTTCAGAAGAACATTTCTGCAGGAGTTCAGTCAATACCTCCGGACGCAAAGTCCCCAGAGATTCTATAATAATGCGTACTTCCTCAAAATCATAAAGAGTTGGAGCCAAATGGAGAAGCTCTAACGTTGCTCTTTCTCTTGAGGATCCACGAACTGAAATGTTTTGTATCATAAGCGCTTCCAAGCCAACATCTTTAGGAAAGAGGCCTGATTGGAAGATTTTAACCTCTTCGGGCCATTCGTGGCGAGAAAACCATTTTGGTATGTGAGCTTTCGGAGCCTTCAATAAATCAACTGTAGGGCGTCCCAAAGTGACAAAATGACCATGGCCTTGGAGTTCCAAGGCTGATTTCCCCCCAACATGAATTGGTAGATTGAATTGTGTTTGTAAAGCATGCAGAGCACCAAACCATTCGATTGTATCTTGTGGTTTGTAATATGCGCCTGAGTCCACGGAAGCAATCCACCCGCTGGCCTTGTATTTTTCTACCAAACTTCTAGAGATTCCCTTGGAAGCAAACCATTTTGTTGTGGCAACAATACCTTCGGGCCATGATTGTAGAAGTTTTTGTAATTTGTTTTCATAACGTATACTCATGGTATACATTATACCTATAGAAAACAAAATTGGCAAGCATTTTTACAGTTTGTTTTATCTTTACATCCTTAGGGTATACGAATATGAAATAAATTACAAATCAAAATAGCATAAAGTTTTTCCTTTGCATAAAGCTTTCTGTTTTTTATTTCTGCGCCAATTGAAGCATTAATAAAAGCCGTAAGAATGTCAAAAAAACCCTAAAATTTAACTAAAATTCTCTCTTGACGCGGCAAAAACACATGTGTCAAAGTGTCAGAAGCTGCCCCAAGGGGGGCAGCCCGCAGGGCAAAGGGTTTGACCACCCTCCATCCTGCTAACCAAATGCCAACCTAGGAGGGTTGACAATGGCTGTCATAAAACTACTCTATTTTGAGAATTGTTCTCAAGCACTTTCTTATTTATTCCACTGCCTTCACGGACTTATCGTCGAGATGAGCGATCAACTTGCGAGGACTCGATCGACTTTGAGGGTTTTTTCGAACCGTTATAAGAAAGCTGCCTGAGAAAAATTCTCAATGAGAGACTCAACTAGAAGTTTTAAAAACTTCTATCGTCTTCAGAATTTCTCTTAAACGGTTTGAAAAAACGCGCTTGGCTGACGTGCCTCCACATGACAGTTCAAGATGTCTTTATGGCCTTATGGTACTGCGTGGTCTGTGCCATAAAGTATTTAAGAGAAGCAAGAACTGAGGGCGAGTTTTATGGCCCGGAGAAAGGGGTGGAAGGTTTGCGAATTTGTATTCCTTCCACCCTTCTTTTTTTGCACACATTAGGGCGCACGGTTTTCAACGTTGGGTTTTGACCCTATTCAATTTTCCAAAAGCCTCCAACCCTTGCTCTGCGTAACTCCGCATGTGAATCTCACCTGATTTTGCCATTGAGTCCAGCTCCAAGAGTCCTTTGAAGAGAGCAGCAATTGGATGTTTCATCAGCGGATCTTTTTGCAAATCAGAGCCCAATACGATCCCAAAAGTTTCCGCTAACCCAGCTGCTTCAATAAGCGTCCCTAATTGGATTAAGGAGCGCGTTCTCGCTCGTCGCATTTGATGAGATGTGATCTCCAGTTTATCCATCATTTTCCGCTTTTTGGCTTCAGCTCTGTTGAGTTGCTGGGTCAGACGTTTGAGATTTTTGTTGAGTGTCTTGAAGGTCAGAGGTGCGAAAGGTGTTTCCTCGCTTCCTCCAATTTTGTTTTTGACTCTGTGAAGCTGTGCCCCATGTTTCGGAAAGAATACTCAGAGCGATATCTGGAGTAAAACCATCCGGGAATATTTTTTGAACCTCACGCATAAAGTTGATGGCTTGTTGAGTCTGAACTTTTTCGCGTCTCTTTTTAAGATGATGAATTTTTTTATCAATATTTGTTAGCTGATCGATCATACGACCTCCCTCTTAATTATTTTTTAGATGACTTAATTTAAATGAATTGTTATTATTTGTCAAATCAACATATTGAAAAACCTTAATATAACAACATATAACTATGAACAGCAATAAATACCAAAATAGATATCGCCAGATATCTAAAACCGTCTTGGTGAGCTTTTTTAAAAGCTTGCTAAGCGCGCTTACATGTTGCCTTCGTCAACCGCTCTTTGGCGCAAGCGCCTTAGACCAAGTTTGAAGGTTTATCTCATGGCGCTTTATCATTTTAGCGTGAAGGTGATTTCTCGCGGCAGCCGGAATACGGTGAGTGCTATGGCCTATCGCTCGGGCTGTAAACTCTACGATGAGCAAACGGGCCAGAGCTTCGACAATCGATCTAAGGATGTGGAGCATGTGGAGTTGGCTCTGCCAAACGATGCACCTGCCTGGGCCGTTGATGTTCAAAGACTGATGACTTAGGACCGTCAAAAGGGTGTGCAGGCCTTCTGTGAAATTGTGGAATCAGCTGAAAAGAGAGTTGATGCTCGCATCTGGAGAGAATTCGAATTTGCCCTTCATCGAGAACTCACAAAGGAACAAAACATGGCTCTCGCAAGGGAATTTGTTGAGGATCAACTTTGTGCAAGAGGAATGGCTGCCCAACTCAATTTTCATTTTGACAAGGAGGAGAAAACGGGTGATGAGAATCACCACTGTCACGTTCTCGTAACCACAAGACGGCTGGATGAGGACGGCATGAATCCCAAAAAGGAAGAAGAGTGGAATAAAAAGGAGCTTCTCCTCGATTTGCGTGTTCAGTGGCAAGAGTATTCGAATTTTCATCTCAAGTTGAACGGTCATGATGTACGTGTTGATCATCGCTCCCACAAAGACCGAGGAATTGATATTGAGCCCCAACCCAAGATGGGAAAGGGGGTTTTGGAGATGGAAAGAAGAGCCAACCCTGAAAATAAACCAGATTCATTTGTCACAGACAAGGCCCAAGCCTTTCACGATACTCAGCTCCGTAACCTTTACCGGATTATGCGGAAGCCTGAGGTGGTTTTGGATATTGTCTCCAAGCATCATTCCACCTTTATGTGGGCCGATGTGAGACGAGTCCTCCATCGCTATGTTGATGAATTGCCCCTCTTTCAAAAGCTCGAAGCTAAACTCAAAAATTCTAACGAGCTGATGTTGTTAAAGGAGGATCCGGAAGGAAAATCCATCTATACCACCCGCACCTTGCTTAAGGCGGAGAGGTCCCTCGTTGAAAATGCGGATGTCCTTGGAAAAGCCAATACCCATGGTGTTTCAGCGTCTTCTATTCGTCCTGCCCTGGAAAAGGCGAATCGTGAACTAGAAAAGTTTGGAGGGCTCTCATCAGATCAAGTCAGAGCCATCCACCATTTGGTTGATGAAGGACAGCTGAAGTGCGTGGTCGGAATTGCGGGTGCAGGAAAAACAACCGCTTTGGGAGTTTGCCATGACATCTGGAAGGCAGAGGGGTATGCAGTTTATGGACTTGCTCCCACGGGTAAGGCTGCACAGAATCTTGAGACTAAGTCTCTTGAGACTAAGCCTCTTGAGCAGAGCGGTATCCCCTCAAGCACCCTGCATAAGTTCCTGAAAGAATTTGAGGAAGGTCGTTGTCAGTACAATCAAACCAGCGTGCTCGTTCTAGACGAAGCCGGCATGGTGGATATGGAGCGCTTTGAGCGACTTCTGGGTGCTGTTAAACAACTGGGCGTCAAGCTCATCGTTGTGGGGGATGGAGCCCAGTTGCAGCCGGTTGAGGCTGGCCCTGCCTTCCGCCTTGTCACGACGCGTCTTGGGAAGGTTGAGCTCAATACGGTGGTGAGACAAAAAGAAGAGTGGCAGCGAGAAGCAACCGTCCTCTTTGGCAAACAAGAAACTCAAGCAGCCATTCAGAAATACATGGATAAAGGTCACGTGCATATTATAGAGGAGAAACTCCCCACTTTGCACGAAGCCCTTGATCGTGGGGATCATGAAGGCGTTCTTAAACTCTATGAAGTTTCGAGTCGCACGTCTTCTCTCATTTATCGAGAAATGATGCGTGATATTAACAAAATGAGCCTTGAAGGAAGCGCTTACGCTCTCACAAAGCAGCACCAGGACTTTGGGCGCTATATGGAATGGAAGGGACTACAGAAATCTTCAGCCGCTCAAATCCTGAAAGAGGGTGAAGTCTATCGACCCCTTCTAGAGGCGCGTTGTCTTGATCCGTTAAGACTAGCGGAGCTTTTCCTGGACAAAAAACAGGATAAATCTGCTCAAGGTCAACAAGCTCTGGATCTTCTTAAAAAGTGCGGTCTAGATGAGCTGGTGGGGTTGAAAAAGCATCAGCGACAGGGTGTAGATGTACGCCAAGAAGCCAAGTCTGCCCTTATTCAGGCATGGAATACCGGATTTAAGAAACAGCCTGAAAAAACCTCTGTCATGCTTTCTTTTAGCAATCGGGATACAAATGATTTGAACTGCTCCGCACGAGCTCTTTTGAAAGAGTCAGGCCATATTGAAAGGCACGAGTTCACCTACACAATTGCCAAACGCATCGAAGATGATTTTGAGAGGGAATATATCATCAGGGAAGAGAAAAACTTTTCTAAAGGTGATCGCATTGTTTTTACACAAAACACAAAAAGCCTTGGGGTTAAGAATGGAACCATGGGGACGATTACGGACTTGAGACCCCAGACGATGAAAGTAAAGCTGGATGAGGGAAAGGAGATTTCTTTTGCACCCAACCTGAATCCCTATTTCGATCAAGGGTGGGCGATTACGATCCACAAGTCTCAAGGAACGACCGTGGATCAGACCTATATGTTGGCCTCTTTTGAGATGACACAAAATCTGGCTTATGTCGCCCTGACCCGTCATCGAGAGGATGTACATGTCTTTGGGAGTTCCCTCGACTTCTGGAGACCAGAAAAGCTTCCCGAAGCCCTGGCTAAGTCAGGAGAAAAGCTCTCTCCAGGCGACTATTTGGATGCGGAATCTTTGAACAAGCTGATGAAGCAGCATGACCGCTTACTCACCAAGATATTTGAGCGTGTCTCAAACGAGCTAGAGGCCATGGGGGCTGTTTCCAAAAAGGCCTTCTGGCAGGTTGCTGATCATTTTCTTGGGGCCCAAAAAGATAAGGGCATCAGGGTAACATCTAAGATTTTAGAGATGAGCGTTCGTGAGGAAGTGAGAGCTGAGGAATTGTTGAGGAAGAAAGTCACGACTCCTCTCCCTCCAAAGATTTTAATGCTTGAATATACATCTCAAACTACGACTCAACAGACAGATCACGGCTTCGAAGGGAAGGTTTATTCGCCATCATCTGCAAGAGTAGTCTCAAATCTAATGGATGCAAAAGTCGTTAGTGAGGCTCTTAAACAAAACATGGCCTCATTTGCAGACCATATTTTCTCTTCCTTAAGTGAGCCTTACAATTCAGCATCTTCCTCTGCACATGAGCGTCGTTATGGGACGAAGGGTCATATTGCGGTCAACCTTAAAACAGGGGCTTGGATTGATCATAAGAACAACGATATGGCTGGAGGACCTCTCCATATGCTCACCAAGCTCAAGGGACTTGAGTTTAAAGAGGCCGTGGAGTATGGAGCGTCCTGGGCGGGACTATCTCGAGCAGATACTCACCAAATAGCCAACCCTTTGATTTCGCGCGTTCAAGCGTCCGAAAAGAAGGAGGGTGAGTTAAGTGACGAAGAGAAAGCCAGAATTGATCGAGCTCAAGTTCTCTGGAATAAGGGCCGCCTCATTCAAGGGACGTTGGCTGAGCGTTATCTTCGAGAGCATCGAAAAATAGAGGGGCCCTTATCTGACGATCTTCGCTATCTGCCGTTTTTTACGGATCCGAATTCCAAATGGTCCTTTCCTTGTCTTATGGCAGCGGCCAAGTCACCTGAGGGGGGCGTTACAGCCGTGCAATTGACGTTCCTGAACGCAAATACCGCGCACAAAGCAGATATCCCTGTAAACAAGAGATCATTTGGTATTTTGAAGGGATCAGCCGTCACGATTCAAGAGGGTAAAGGATCAAACGTTCTCTTTTTGGCTGAAGGCGTAGAGACGGCTTTAAGCTTAAGGTCAACTGGGGTGCAGGGAACGATCAAAGCCAGTTTGGGTCTTTCCAACATCAAGTGGATTAGTTTAGACAAAGTGTGACACTACTTGAAAGAAGTAAGGTTATCCGTTTTGATGGAGTTGCAAAACTTTAACCAAAACAAGAAAGGATAAC
>JACDGE010000059.1 GCA_013815465.1 Alphaproteobacteria bacterium
TTATGAGTAAGGAGATGTAGTTTTTTCATTTTGAAATCCTTTCTTTGATGAGGAATGATTCCAAAACTTTAAACTATTTATTCTTACTTTTCAACTGACTATCAATAAGTGACGGGTAGTGTGGTTGATGCCTACTGTCATAATATGAAGAGGAAGCTTGCCTTTAAAGGCGGAGGTAAGATTTTTTACGTCTTTTTTTGAAATAGAAATAGATTGATATGTATTTCCATCAATCTTTTCTTCCTTTTCCATTGCTAGCGCAGCAGTCGAATAAATACAAAGAACAAAAATTAACATTCTCATCGTAATTATATCACTTTCGGGTTTGTATTGAACAAGTATTTTTAATATTTTAGTCCACATCCCCCTCTACTTCAAAGGAGGTAAAAGAGAAGAGGGTTTAAAGCTGCGAATCTACTTCTGCACGCTATCGTCTATTTTTCTAAGGCCTATTTTTAACACAGTATGATGAAATCCGCTTTTTTTATTCACAAAAGGACTGCTTGTCTCCACCACGTCCCAGCTAAAATCGTCATAAACGTTTCTCCACCATAAGCAGGAGGGACCTTGTTGGGTCCATTCGAAAGTAAGTGGTTTTCCACTGATCTCAAAATCAATGCGCTGAAAAAATTTATTATAGTCCTCTTGTGAGAATTCTCCATTTGCAAAGTTAGATAGCTCTTTGTCAGAAATATAGTTTTCATTTTTACGATCATCAATTTTAATAATAAGTGGGTGGCGAAAGGGAATGTGGGAACCTTCCTCATAAGTGCTTTCGGTTATTTTTTCCTTATTAACTCCAATTTTTTTCAATTTAAGAACTGAATTATGATAAATGCTACTATTTATACCTTCAAATATAAGTTCTACCGTGTGTCCTGCCTTAGCATAGCTACTTCCCATGCCCAGCATACATATAGCAATAAAAAATTTTCTCATTTTCTTCTCCTTTCTTTATTAACATCTCACCTTAATGTATAGCCCTAAATTTTCCGAATATCAACTATAATATTATAACAGCTCAAAATTCAACAATTAACTTCCTGATTGCTAGGAACTCGCCGGTGCCTGTGACCTCGGTGATTGGTAATGCTCGTCCCAGAGACCTCATATTCCATATTGTACGACCTTGCCAACGGCCCCGGCTCTCGCGATGAGTAGCTTTCGGGGCTTTCGCGTTCACTTATTTGTTTCGGCTCGAGTGTTTCGCTGTCTACGCTTCGTCCCTGTTGGTATCTTCAGACACCCAAGGCTCACTACGTAGTGATGCTGGTACCCTACCACGGCAGGACTTTCACCCGCAAGATAGACGCCAATCTCACCTCAAATGACAACATTATTGGGGTTTTCCTCTCTCCAGCTTCCCAAAAAGTTGCAAGCCTTGATGGGCCCACAGTTGCAACGAAACTTCGCCTGATCGAGCCATTTCATTAAGTTCGACCAATCCTTTGAATAAAGCTGCAGTTTGCATTTTTTGATCTGGGTCTCGTTGAAGATCTAGCCCCAAAGAGATCTCGAAAGTCTCTAAAAGTCCAGATTTTGCGACTAAGCCGCCCAATTGCAAAAGACTCCTCGTCCTTGCTCGTCTAGCTTCATGAGAGCTGGTTGCCAGCTTGTCCATTTGTACGTGCCTTTGCCGTTCACTTCTTGTCAGGTTCTGGCGCAGACGTCTCAGCTTTTTTTCGAGTGTGCTGAATGGAAGCAGGGCGAAACAAATGGGTTTTTGCGGCCCACTCCTTTTTCTTCGCATCCGTTGCGGTCCTCCAATCAGAGAGCACCGCAAGAGCTATTTCTGGCGAGAAGGAATCGTCGAAGAGTTTTTCAGCCTCACGCCGGAACAGGACGGCTTGCTGCGTCTGAAACTTAAGCTTTTCCTTTTTTAGCTTCTCGATTCTGTCATTAAAACGTGTGAGTCTATCCATCAGTTGAAATCTCCTCTTTTTTTTGTGATGACTTAATATACTAAATTTGGTATTCTTCTTCAAGGTAATAAACCGATACTATAAATAAACCCAGCGGTAACCCCGTAGAAAAACCCAGAGATAAAAAATGATAGTGCTAGCTATCTAAGTCCGTCTTGGAGCTTTGCTAAAAAGTTTCCATGCGCGCTTATACGTTGCCTTCGTCAACCGCTCTTCGACGCAAGCGTCTTAGACCAAGTTTGAGGGTATATCTCATGGCGCTTTATCATTTCAGCGCAAAAATAATTTCGCGAGGCAGCCGGAATACGGTTAGTGCCGCAGCCTATCGCTCAGGTTGTAAACTATACGATGACAAGACGGGGCAGAGCTTCGATCAGAGATCTAAGGATGTTGAGCACGTGGAATTGTTGTTGCCAAAGGATGCACCTCTTTGGGCTGTAGAGATTCAAAAAGTGATGAGTGAAGATCGTCAAAAGGGTGTCCAGGCTCTTGTTGATATTGTGGAATCGGCTGAGAAAAGGGTAGATGCTCAGGTGTGGCGAGAATTCGAGTTTGCCCTCCATCGGGAGCTCACAAAGGAACAGAACATGGTACTTGCTCGAGAATTTTTCCAAGATCAAATTTGTTCTCGGGGCATGGCAGCGCAACTCAATTTCCATTTTGATGTAGATGAAGAAACGGGTGAAGAAAAACCTCATTGTCATGTGATTACCACTACTCGGTTGTTAGTTGAGACAGGAATGGGACCCAAAGAGCGAGCCTGGAATAAAAAAGAGCTCCTTCTCGAATTACGTGCTCAATGGCAGGAGTATTCGAATTTTCATCTCAAGCTGAATGGTCATGATGTCCGTATTGATCACCGCTCTCATAAAGAACGGGGTATTGAAATTGAGCCTCAGCCTAAAATGGGAAAGGGCGTTTTGGAGATGGAAAGAAGAGCCAACCCTGAAAATAAACCAGATTCATTTGTCACAGACAAGGCCCAAACCTTTCATGACACTCAGCTCCGTAACCTTTACCGGATTATGCGTCGGCCGGATGTGGTTTTAGATATTGTCTCCAAGCACCATTCCACCTTTATGTGGGCCGATGTACAGAAAGTCCTCCATCGCTATGTGGATGAGTTGACCCTTTTTCAAAAACTCGAGGCCAAGCTTAAAAGCTCTAACGAGTTGATGCTTTTAAAAGCTGATCCGGAAGGGAAATCCATTTATACAACGCGCACCTTGCTTAAGGCGGAGAGGTCGCTCATTGAAAATGCGGATGCCCTTGGAAAAGCAAACTCACATGGTGTTTCAGCGTCTGCTATCGATCCTGCCCTGGAAAAGGCAAATCGAGAGCTGGCAAAGTTTGGAGGGCTTTCATCAGACCAAGTCAAAGCCATTCATCATCTGGTGGATGAAGGACAGCTGAAGTGCGTGGTCGGAATTGCAGGTGCAGGAAAAACAACCGCTTTGGGAGTCTGCCATGACATCTGGAAGGCAGAGGGGTATGCAGTTTATGGGTTGGCGCCCACGGGTAAGGCTGCACAGAATCTTGAGACTAAGTCTCTCGAGACTAAGTCTCTTGAGCAGAGCGGCATTCCCTCAAGCACCCTGCACAAGTTCCTGAAAGAATTTGAGGAAGGGCGTTGCCAGTATAACGCAAAGAGTGTGCTCGTCCTGGATGAGGCCGGCATGGTAGATATGGAGCGCTTTGAGCAACTATTGGGAGCCGTTAATCAACTAGGCGTCAAGCTTATCGTCGTAGGGGATGGAGCCCAGTTGCAGCCGGTTGAGGCCGGCCCTGCCTTCCGCCTTGTCACGACGCGTCTTGGGAAGGTTGAGCTCAATACGGTGGTGAGGCAGAAGCAAGAATGGCAGCGGGAGGCAACCGTCCTCTTTGGTCGCCAAGAAACCCAAGCAGCAATCCAGAAATACGCAGACAGAGGCCATGTCCACATTGTGGAGGAGAAGCTTCCCACGTTGCATGAGGCCCTTGCTCGTGGTGATCGTGAAGGCGTGCTTAAGCTCTATGAAGTTTCAACTCGGACCTCGTCCCTCATTTATCGTGAGATGATGAAGGACATTAAGAAGAGAAATCCTGAAGGTAATAGCTATGCCCTCGCAAAACAACACCAAGACTTTGGACGCTACCTGGAATGGAAGGGCATACAGAAATCATCAGCGGCGCGGATTCTCAAAGAGGGAGAGGCCTATCAGCCTCTTCTGGAGGTACGGGCACTTGATCCGTTAAGGCTAGCGGATCTTTTCCTGGACAGACAACAGGATAAAGCTGGCCAGGAGCAACAGGCTCTGGATTTGCTTAAAAAGTGTGGGTTGGATGAGTTGGTGGGGTTGCAAAAGAACCTGGGTTTAAAATCCAGCCAATCCATTGATGTGCGCCAAGAGGCTAAGGCGGCCCTCATTCAGGCGTGGCACATGGGATTTAAGGACTCTCTCGAGAGCCCTCTTGAGGGCGCCTTCCCTGATAAAACCTCAGTTATACTTTCTTTTAGCAATCGGGATACGAATGATTTGAACCGGTCAGCACGGGCTCTTTTGAAAGGATCAGGCCATATTGAAAGGCACGAGTTCACGTACACGATTTCCAAACGCGTCGAAGATGACTTTGAGAGAGAATACATCATCAGGGAAGAAAAGAACTTTTCCAAAGGCGATCGCATTGTCTTTACTCAAAATACCAAAAGTCTTGGGGTTAAGAATGGAACCATGGGGACCATCACGGACTTGAAGCCCCAGACAATGAAAGTAAAGCTGGATGAAGGTAAAGAGATTTCCTTTGCGCCCAACCTGAATCCCTATTTTGATCAGGGCTGGGCCATTACAATCCACAAGTCCCAAGGAACGACGGTTGACCAGACCTATATGTTGGCGTCCTTCGAGATGAGCCAGAATCTGGCTTATGTCGCCATGACCCGTCATCGAGAGGATGTGCAGGTTTTTGGCAGTTCCCTCGACTTCTGGAGACCAGAGAAGCTGCCCGAAGCCTTGTCTAAATCAGGAGAAAAGCTCTCTCCTGGGGATTACCTGGACGCAGAGTCTTTGAACAAATTGATGCAAGAAGATGATCGTCTCCTCACGAAAATATTTGAGCGGGTCTCAAATGAGCTAGAAGCCATGAGCGCCGTTTCAAAGAAAGCTTTCTGGCAGGTTGCTGATCACTTCCTTGGATCCCATAAAGAAAAGGAAATCAGGGTAATCCCAGAGATCTCTCAGATGAGTGTTCGTGAAGAAGTACGGGCTGAGGAATTGTTGAGGAAGAAAATGGGGACTCCTCTCCCTCCAAAGATTTCAATGCTTCAGCATACGTCTCAAACTACGACTCAACAGACAGATTACGGCGTCAAAGAAAAAGTTTACTCACCATCATCTGCAAAAACAGACTCGAAAGCTATGGACGCGAAAGTCGTAGAGGATGCCCTTAAACAAAACATGGCCTCATTTGCAGATGATATTTTCTCTTCCTTAAATGAGCCTTACAACTCAGGATCTTCTTCAAGTACTGAGCGCCGTTATGGAAAGAATGGGCATATTGCGGTGAATCTTAAGACAGGAGCCTGGATTGATCACAAAAACAGCGACATGGCTGGGGGTCCCCTCCATATGCTCACCAAACTCAAGGGGCTGGAGTTTAAAGAGGCCTTAGAATATGGGGCATCCTGGGCTGGAGTACCCCAGGCGAACTTGTCCCCTACAGGCGCAGAAAAGATTGCTCTTAAAATGACGACCCCTTCTCCTCAACAGCATGAAACAAAAGAGCTGGAGGAGACACGACAAGAAAAAATTGATAAAGCCCAAGCTCTTTGGGATAAGGGACGCCCTCTTCAAGGAACGCTTGCTGAGCGGTATTTGAGAGAGCATCGAAAAATAGAGGGTTCCTTCCCCGATGATCTTCGCTATTTGCCCTTTTTTACGGACCCAAATTCCAAGTGGTCCTTTCCTTGCCTTATGGCAGGAGCAAGGTCTCCAGAGGGGGACGTTACAGCTGTGCAATTGACGTTCCTGAGTGCTAACACAGCTCAGAAGGCGGATATTCCTGTGAATAAGAGGTCATATGGCACTCTAAAGGGTTCCGCCGTTATGATACAAGAGGGCAAAGGATCAAACGTTCTCTTTTTGGCTGAAGGCGTAGAGACGGCTTTAAGCTTAAGGTCAGCTGGCGTGCAGGGAACGATCAAAGCCAGTTTGGGTCTTTCCAACATCAAGCGACTTATCCCTGAATCACTCACCACGCCGATTATCATTTGTGCCGATCATGATGCACCCAATTCTCCTGCTTCTCAGAGCTTGGAACGGTCTATTCATGAACTTCAAGAGAAGGGATTCAGTGTTCTCTGCATCAAGCCAGATAAGCTGAACGAGGACTTTAACGACGTTCTTAAAACCCAAGGACCTCAAGGGGTTAGAGCAATTCTTGAACGCAGTTTTCTTGAAGGTAATCCTTTTGAGGGGAGCCCTCTCGAACGGGCTCTTCCCAAAGATTCCCTCAAAATCGTGTCCCATGAGAAAGAGCCTCCATCACAAGCCTTAACGCTTGAGTCCACGCTTGATACAGCCCTCTATGAGAAGAAAACCGTTGAGAACGGAGCTTTCGAAAACAGCCCTGTTGAGAACAGAACTGGAGAGAACAGCGCAAGGACGCTCCCTCAAAAATCTGAAGGCAAACCAACACCTTTGACGCAAACGCCCTCCAAGCAAAAACTGACTGCACCAACTGGAGAAATGGTCTTTGAAGAGCTCACCCAGCAATGCGTTCGAAAGCTTTACGCTCATTTGGGCGACGAAAGACGGGATCTTACTCTCGACCTCATCAAGGATATTGATCGCCAAGCGAACAAGACCGCAAACTTTATCTTCCATGCTCATACGCTGAAAGGAACACGTCCTACGGACAAACAATCCGAACACTTCATGCAACGTGCCAAATACGAGCTGGACCGCATCCCCGAAATCCGTGATGAGATTATTGCAGGGTGGAAAAAGTTCGACAGCTATAAGTCAGAAAAGGATGAGCTCATTGCTCACATGATGGCTGAGCGGCAAGCCTCAGTCGAGGGCAGGATGTATCTTGAGGCAAAACATAGGGGTTTGAAACCCCCGGGATTACCACCTTCCTCAATGATTCCTAACCTTGCAAAGGAGGAAATAAAACAAAATAGAGCTACAACAGTGATTCTTGCTGAAAAGTTGGCCTCCAAGCAAAGGCTTTCCGAATTTGCTGCAACCCAGTGTGCTAAAGACATCACCAGATACATGGAGACCCACGGCCAAAAGCCCTCATCGGAACAAATGTCTGCCATGGCCCAAATTTCGAGAGAGCTTGATAAACAAGGCTATGACCCCTCCATCGGCTTACACAACATCGAATACCTGCGTCGGGGAGACGGAGATTTGCGGTTTAGAGACTGGTCTGCTTCAATCAAGGACCTTTCTAGATTCCGTGATTTCCCTCATGCGGAACAGAATTATTCTCAAACTCAAACCCGGGTGAAATCTTATGCTCAAGAAAAGCCCGTTCGTGAGCAAGAGGAAAATTCGAAAGTCTTCGAAAGGGATTTTTCCATGTGAAGAGGGGGATTGTTCTCTTCATTTTAAAGATAGAAAACTCCCGTGTGTCCTCGCGCTTGGAAGGTTTTAAAATAGTGTTCATTGAGGGGAGCTCCACTAGACGGATGCTCGAGATCTTAACACTCAAGCAGAATCTGAAACCACCGTATGCGACCCCGCTCGTACGGTGGTGTGAGACGACGGGGTCGTGAGGCCCCTCCTATTCGATCTTGTGGCTCAGGGGAAAACTGGCATCCTAAATTTACAAAAAATAAAATTATTTTTTACTAACGTGTTATAAAAAGAATATTTTTTATCTATGTAATTTAAAAATTTTTTAATGATATCTAAGTGAATTTACTTTCATTGATTTTTAGAAACTTTAGTGGTATAGATTTTAAGGAAGCATGTCATTTGAGAAAGGAGAAAACGATGAGAATATTTTTAATGAGCTATATTGCATTAATCCCCAGAAAGGGTTTCATTAATTGTTTTTATTGCGATGTTGAAAGTTAAAAAGCGAGCGTTTAATGAACCATACATGACGCGTATGAATTTTTAAAATGACCAAATTTAAAAAAAAGAAAGAAGATAGGGCTTGGTCATAGCGGACTTCACTTTTCTGAAATAGGCTCAACGTTTTGAGAAGTTTCAAATACTTGAAGGACCATGAAAGACCAATGTGATTCTTCGAGAATTCTATATTTTTTCAAAAATAGTCTTGAAAAAGCCAAACTTTGTCCAGAGATAAGGGGTTCTTTTCTTACACAAGCAAAAGAGAGCGCAATAGGAGAAACTCTGGCCCTGTTTAATTGAGTAATTTTACTTCTCCTCATTATTTGAATGATGTTGTTTTAGGAATGACTCATGCTGTATATAAATTTAAAAAAAAGGAGATGAAAATGAATATAAAACTTTTAGGTTTTCTAACAATCACTTGCATACTGGCTAATCCCCTTTATGGCTTTAATTCCAAACGCTTGGAGCTTGAGGCTGATATGTATAAGACGCGAATCTTTTCCAGTGTTCCGGCCGATGAAGGGATGATCAAGAGCAGTGTATCGTCATTTTTAACCGATAATGAAATTTTTCAACCAAAATACATTCAACTTGAAACTTTTCAGAAATTTTATAACGACATCATTCAACAAACAGAAGAGAAGAATTTGATAGCATTTTCTGAAATTTGTAAAAAAATATATGATGTAAGTGATGATAGATATAAAGCGGGCATATATCTGCTTCTTGAAAAGGTGCAGGAAAAATCTTTCAAACAGCTAGCTACTCTTAAAAAACTTCAGCAATTTAAACAGTATGATTTAAAACCCAGAAACATAGATGCTGACAGGACGTTAGACTATTTTTTGAATATTGATAGCGTATCAGAACATTGATAATAACTTGTCAACTTAATTGATGACACGCCCTAGGATGATCATTTCATAAAATTTCAAAAATAACTTTAGAACATTCCTCTTTTCAGTATAATATAAGCCCGTAATTTGAAAAGGGAAAAAATGATTAAGGCTTTAAAGATCAGGGCTACGGCCTAGAAATATTTTTTTAGTATAAGTAGAGAAAAAGGTTTATAATGTATGTGATTCATTTCACAACGGAGTAAACCAGAGATGCT
>JACDGE010000014.1 GCA_013815465.1 Alphaproteobacteria bacterium
GATGTTAATTAGAGCAGAATGCCCTGTTAACATCTTTGGAGATTATGCAAAGTAAAATCCAATGAAATTGAGAAAATGAAAAGAATTTTATGCTCTACTTCGCATAATTACTTTCTTCGCATAATGGCTTTAAAAGCCATAGAAGGAAGCCGTTTATCTTTTTGGGATGCTCTATTATGGGCAACGGCAAAAGAAAACAGCTGTTCTTTAATTATAAGTGAGGATTTTCAAGACAATTTTATTTTGGGCGGGGTTAAAATAAAGAATCCTTTCTATTCAGAAGACTCATTAGAATCCTATTTTCAAGGGTGACATCCGTTGAATGCAATTAAGAAACAGCCCTAATCTCACTGTTTTATTTTTTTGGGGCTTCTGAATTTTGTGTTTTTACCTGACCCATGTTTATGCGAATGAGAGGGTCTGAAGCCTCCCAACGATATTCACAAATGACTTCACCCTCAGAATTGACCAACGTGTTTGGCTGTAACTTCAACTCAGAAGCAATATACGTTTTATCTGCAAGACCTAAATCGTTTAAAATAACATAGGCCTTTTCCTTTCCTGCTTCATCCCAAGCACGTACAAAAGGTCGGGAATCGGGGCAAACGGTTTGGGTGTCAGCTTGGGCTATTCCCAGACTGAAACTAAGAAAACAGAAAAGTGATACTCCCATTTTCATAATGTTACTCTCCTTTTCTCTCGAGAGAGAATGATCCTATTTATTGTTATTATATTATAAATATAAAAAATAAAAAAACAATTAATTAAATGCAAATACTTAAAAATAAGATCAGAATAAATAGTTTCATGACTTATAGAGCCCTACCCGCAAGCGTAATTGTAAAAAAAAGATTAATAAAAGACAACTTCGTAAAAAATAATTTCATAGCATCTCTTCTTAACTCATGGTTTAATAAATGAAATAATCATAGGGAAAAACGTATGGAATCGCTTCCTTTACAATTATCTAATGCTATTGATCGTCAGCTCGCTTCTTTGCCGTCCAATAAATTGCGGGACGCTTGTTTTGATCTATCGCAGCGCTATATTCAAGGTCAACTTATTAAGACCCAACTCCATCGTCAGGCTTATATGGCGGCTCGCCTTCCCGCAACTTATGGAGCAACACGTCAAGTCTTTCGCCGCATTGAATCGTTTTTGAATCCACTTAAAACTCTTTTGGATTTGGGTGCAGGGATGGGTAGTCTTGCCTGGGCAGCCGTTGACGCTATGCCTAACCTTCATCACATTACGCTCTTTGAGAGAGATGTGGAAATGCTGAGGATGGGTCAGAGTCTTACCCTCAACAACTTGGATCCAGTTGAAATAGCTTGGTGCCGCGACGATATCACTCAGGCCCTATCTTTCCCCTCTCATGAGGTCGTTACTCTCTCTTATGTCCTAAATGAACTCTCACCAAAAGAACTAGCTCATGTAGTGCATAGAGCCTATGAGGCTGCAGATAAGATCTTGATTCTTATCGAACCAGGTACGCCTAAAGGGTACAGCAACATCTTAATGGCTCGTACTTTGCTTATTAATCAGGGGGGACATATTATTGCCCCCTGCCCACACCAAGAGCCATGCCCCCTAGCACCCGCTTTTAAAGAAGGAAAGGATTGGTGCCATTTTAGAGTGCGTATTCCTCGCGGGACATACCACCGCCGTGCTAAAGATGCAAGCTTGCCTTATGAAGATGAAAAATATTCATATCTGGTAGTGTCTAAAGGCGATCAGGCACCAACAGCTGATCGAATTATCAAAGCTCCTATCCTAAAAACCGGACATGTCATTTTGGACCTATGCACACAAAACGCCCAATTGGAAAGGCGAATTGTTTCAAAAAGTGAAGGGGAACTCTATGCTCAAGCACGAGATTATGATTGGGGCGATGAATGGACGGGCTGAGGAATCTTTTTAAAGTTAAATTCCGGTCAGAGAATGTACCACACCCCTTGTTGGCACCCTAAACCTTTAATCCCACGCTTGATCTGCGATCATTTCACCATCTATAAAAACAATATCATCACCTTAAAATTTAAGATCCTCTACCCTCCCGTCGATATATATAATATTTTATTAAATTTTTAATTAATTTATTTATTTTAGTCGCCCGTTTTAAACAATACTCCCCCTCCATAATTCTATTCGTATTTATCATTTGAAATAACATATATATAACAGGTAATTTTTTTGTTTTTTATGGGTTATTATGGTTGTGTTGAGAAGTTTAGTGTTTATACCTGTGTTGTTTTTAGTTTCTTATTTTTTAAACAACAACGTTGCTTTTGCAATGACGTATTCTGATGATCTGACCTATGCTTCCTCAAAGCCCCTCGTTCAGAAGCTTAAGAAGCCTAAAACTCAGGGAAAAAAGGCAAAAACTAAGCATCTTCAAAAATCCAAAGAAGCCAACAAAGAAAACGTAAGGCCAAAAGAAGTCCAACATAAAACCGGTGTGAAAAACAAAAGGGCTGCACACACGGATGATGTGCTTAGCTCTCCTTCCAAACGTCGAAAATTCTCAAATGAAGAAAGTATTTTTGAAAAAATTCCAGATGAAGAATTTGAAGGTCGCACGTATTCTTTTTGTTCTCTTTTAAGACATGATCCCACAGTTCCTGGGGGCATGATCCCAATTTTTCCTACTCTTCTCCACAACCCTGAAGGGGCAGAACGCCATTTTCTTTCTCCTATTAGACGTGACTTTGTGACAAATCAACACAGTAACCCAGAAAAAAATTTTCTAGGCTCTCCTGAGGTGCGCAAAATTTTACACAAGAGGGATCCCGGAAATTATTGGAGCCGAGAGCTGCGTTTCGAAGAAAAAACTGTTTATCAAGCTGATTTTCTTTTTGATCCTTATGCAGAAGTTTTGACCGAGGGTGAATGGATAACGAACCTTGAAAGAATGAAGCTCGGTCTTTGCCCCATTGGACATAAAGGAATCGTAGGGCCGGAAGTAAGAAATTTATCAACAAATAAAGAAATTTCTGCATTGAAGAGAATGGAACGCATAGAGCTTCATCACACAACACAAAATGATACAGGAACAGATAAAGACCCCCTTGCTGAAATGACTCATGCCGCACACATGGGCACGAATGCCAGGCTTATTATAGCACCCCCGCATGGAGCTAGCGCAATGAGTATTGTGCATTCAAGCCTTGAAAAGAAAGACGCCCTTGAACTTTGTGCAGAAAATCAATTTATTTTAACCAACGTATTGCATTTTCGTGATCCAAAAAAAGGTTCTTTCATTAATAGAAAGAGTTTTGATGCGTGGAGAGAAGAATACTGGAAGCATCGTGCCGCAGAAATTAAAAAAGGGATTTTTACAGGGAAAGATAATCTGCCCACTCATGTGGTTCCCAGAAGATTATTTGATAATATGGAAAAGGTAATCTACTAAACCTCGTGCAAGGGGGCCCCAGCTTCTTTCTAAACACTGACAAAACTATTCAAAATTTAGGCCCCGGAACTTAAGAAATCCTCGCCCGAAGCGTAAGCTGAGGCTTAGGACTGCTGAATTCCGGGGTGGTACGTTTTTTACTGTGTACCTTTTTAAGCTTCCAACTTAGGCGGCGCAAGGTTAGGCCGGTCTGTCAAAAATGGCTTGGAAGGGGGCGACGTCTTTAAAATGCCTAGGACTTCTGCAATTCCTCGATCCAGCTGAGGGTCAATACCTTTTTCGTAATCTTGAGGCGTGATTTCCACTTCTATATCCGGGTCAACCCCATAGTTTTCAACGCCCCAGCCCACATCATTAAACCAGAAGGAAAATTCGGGCTGAGAGGTCCCCCCCCCATCCACGAGCCCATGACGGAACCACATACCGATCACGCCCCCCCATGTCCGTTTACCAATCAGCTTTCCCAATTTTAGCATTTTAAAGCTATGGGAAAAGATGTCCCCATCTGACCCTGCGTACTCATTCGTTAACGCCACCATGGGGCCCAGAGGAGATTCGTGGGGGTATGGCATGGGACTCCACCAACGACTTTGATCATACCCCAGGCGCTTACGACTTAACTTTTCGAGAAGAAGGCCAGAAACATTCCCCCCGCCATTAAACCGCACGTCCACAACCAAGCCATCCCGGTCCAATTCACTTAAGAAACCACGATGAAATTCTGCAAAGCCTTTCGCTCCCATATCCGGGATGTGAATATAACCCACCTGCCCTTTCGTTTTTTCATGGACATAAGCTCTATTTTTTTCAACCCAATCCCGATAACGAACAGGGGTTTGGGTCAGCAACGTCCGAACGGAGACCGTCTTTTCTTTCTTTTTTCCACATTTTATAAGAAGAGAGACCGTGTTATGAGCTTGATTCACTAATAGTTTTTCTGGTGTAAGCTTTTCTTCCAGCTTTTGTCCATTAATGGCGAGCAAAACATCTCCTTCCTCAATCCCCAAACCTGGAGACGTTAAAGGAGAGGTTTGAGAAGGGGCCCAGCGATCACCACACGCAATATTTGTCATTTTGAACCCTTTGTAAGCTTTATCGTAGGTAAAATCAGCTCCCAATTCGCCTAAAGGATAATAAGGCGTCTGACGGAAATCCCCCCCAAATACATAAGCATGGGACGTCCCAAGTTCTCCATGCATTTCTGCAATAAGATCTGTGAGTTCCCCTCGCGTACTGATGCGCTCAACAAGGGGGCGATAGCGGTTATAAATTCCCTTCCAATCTACTTTTGACATGTCTTCCGTCCAGAAAAAATCTTTTTGAAGACGCCAGACCTCATCAAAAATTTGGGTCCATTCTTGGAGAGGATTAACAGAAATTTTAATCCTATTCAGGTCAATCCATCCGCCTTTCCGGTACGAGGGATCATTGTCTTGTGGCTTCTCCCCCGCCTTAATGACCCGCAGTTTTTTGGCGCCATAATAACAGAGCCATTTGGAGTCAGCGGAAAGGGTGAAGGAAGACACTTTTGATATCAGGGTCTCTTCCTTTTGGGTCGCAAAGTCATAGCACTCTACATTCCCCTTTGAAGACGAATCGTCCTCATCTCCTAGGGCACTTTGCAAGGGTCGGGAAAGATACAGAACCTTGCCCGGAATACCTGCGATTTTAGTATAATTTCCTTCTGAAACAGGAAATTCAAGGATACGATTTTCAATCCCTTTAAGGTCAATTTTAACCTGTTTGGAGCCTTCGTCTTTTTTTCCATCCTTTTTAGGCTTGTCCTCACTATCCTTTACCTGGGGAATAAAGGGAGAGGTCAGTGTCTCATCAAGCAGAATCAAGTATGGCTTTGTCCCCTTTGGAAACCCCATTTCAAACTGAAGGTTGTCCCTATAGGGAGAATAGGTGCGGTTCGAGAGAAAATAAATGTATTTTCCTTCCGGATCAAATCTGGGATTGAAATCTTCTAAAACAGGACGGGTGATCACATGGGTCTTGAAGGTTTTGATTTCACACAGCTTAATCGCCCTTAATCTTTCTGAGATAGGATAATCATAAACAACCCACTTTCCATCGGGGGACCAGTTAAGGCTATTCATATCAGCAAAAGTACCTTTATCGATGAGGTGCAGTTTTTGCGAGCTTAGTTTCACATGAAACAGTTCGCACCGGTGGTTAATAAAGACGGCCTCGTCTTTGGTGGGTGAAGACCGAATGGTGATAATCCGCCCCAAATCCATTTTTTTAAAAATCACCGGCTCTTTGAGGGAATGAGGATCGTGAATTTCAAGGCAATCTGCACCTGCCCTATCACTCACTATTAAAAGACGCTTGTTGTCATGTAACCAATTAATGAACTTATACCGAATGCCGTCCTTTTCTCCATATTGGTGAACAGCCCCTTCCCAATTGGCAAAAGAAAAGGGCCGCCCTCTCGAAATGATGGCCGTGTGGGAACCAGTTTTGTTTAAGTTAAAACGAGAAAGGTAGGAGGAGCTGTCAGCAAACTTTCGGGCCCGTTGCGCAAAAGAAGATGGAAAATCAACCTGAATTTTTTCAGAAGAATACGTATCTGCAGAAAGCTGAAAAAGATCGCCTCCTGCTGCATAAACGAATGAAGTTCCATTATAACTTAAGCCGCGAACAAAAAAATCCTCATGCGAGGTGTGACGTTTCAGATCTGCCCCTTCCTCCGTACAAGAATAAACATTCCCATGGCCCTTATGGTCGCTAATAAAATAGATACGATTTTGAACCCAAAGAGGTTTTAAGGCGTTCCCCGCAATAGAAATTAATTTCTTGAATTCACCTTTTCCCTTGTGATCAATCCACAGTTCCCCGGCTGTTCCCCCTTTGTATCGCTTCCAGGAAACATATCCATGGCCATGGCGTTGAATAACCGAGCCTTTTCCTGCCGGATTATAAGAAATAAAATTGGCCGGCCCGCAGGCGAGGCGCTCACTTTTTTCTGACTTAAAATCGATTTTATAAAGAGAACGAAGGCGAAAGGGATGATTTTTTGTCGTCGAAAAGAGAATTTCATTAGCATTTTTCCATCCCACGACGGCAGATCCTTCCGAAACATAGGTCAGTCGCTGAGCTTCTCCCCCAGCTGCGGGCATAACATAGACTTCCGAATGTCCTTCATAGGTACCTGTAAAAGCAATCCATTGCCCATCGGGAGAGAACACAGGGTCATTGGCTTCGCCTATGCCAGAGGTAAGCCTTTCCGCTTTCCCACCTTCAAGAGAAACCATCCACAAATCATCATCCGCCACAAAGACAAGCTTATTTTTCCATAGAGTTGGATTGCGGTAATATCCTGAATTAGTCATTGAAACCTCTTTTTATTTCTTCATTAGATGTATTGTACCCGATTTTTCAAAAAAAGAAAGGTGAACTCACCCCCAAAGGATTGTTTTCATCCTTATCAGCTTATGTTAAACTGTTCGCACACAATAAACAATGAGTTGATTTTATGGAAAAATTACCTATGACAGCTGGCGGACTCCAGCGGCTTCAAGACGAGCTAAAGACTTTAAAAAGTGTGGAGCGTCATGCGGTTATTAAAGCCATTTCGGAAGCAAGGGAACACGGTGACCTTTCAGAAAATGCGGAATATCATGCCGCTCGAGAGCGACAGGGTTTCATTGAAGGACGCATTAAGGAACTTGAGAACAAAGTTGCTCGCGCAGAAGTTATTGATATAAGCAAGCTTTCTGGAAAAATTATTAAATTTGGCGCCACTGTAACCTTGAGTGATGAGGAATCAGGAGAAAAAATGACTTATCAAATTGTAGGTGTAGATGAGGCTGATGTTAAACAGGGTCTTTTGTCTATAAGTTCCCCTCTCGCACGGGCCCTTATCGGCAAAACTGTCGGAGACTCATGCGATATTACAACGCCAAAGCAAGGGCACAAATTTTACGAGATTATGGAAGTTGTTTATTGTTAGGTAGGAATCACGAGGTCGTTGGGGAACATCCTTCGTCATCATCCTGGATCCCTGAGGTTAAGACAACTCCGGATTCAATCTGGAGCAAGCTTTCCTAAACCCTGGGATGATGACTCGGAGGTTACCACACGACCTCACCCTATCACGGAGGGATGCCGGAGCGGTTGAACGGGGCGGTCTCGAAAACCGTTGTACGTGCGAACGTACCGTGGGTTCGAATCCCACTCCCTCCGCCATAAGTTTCTTTTAGGGAAGGGGGGTCTCAGTAAATAAATTGAACTGGTCTTCTTCAAATTCTTCTTCTTCAAATGCTTCGATTGTTGCTTGAGCTCTCGTCGGATCGGAGACCCACGCGATATTAAAGAGGGCATCCCCCTTGTAGACAAGAGGATTTTGCGTTCTGCCAATGACAATGCCATCAAAAAGAGCCACCACATCCGTTGTCGTCGTTCCCAAGGGATCAGATATTTTAGCGATAACATCCCCTTTAAGGACTTTATCGCCTAACCAACAAGCGCTTCGTAAAACACCGGTCATAGGGCTCCGCAGCCATCGACTCGAAGGAGAAATGACCGGTGATCCTTTGGCCGCAGAACATTTTCCTGCGGGAATCATTTTAAGGGTACTCATCACACGCAAAATGCCCGCTACGCCTGCACGCACTGCAAACTCATTAAACCGCAGAGCTTCTCCGCCTTCAAACGTAAGTGTAGGAATTCCAAGGTTTTCAGCAGCTTCTCGAAGAGAACCCTCACGAATTTTTGATTTCAGGATCACTGGTGCTCCAAAGGACAGGGCGAGTCTTAAGGTTTCATCATGTTCAAATCCACATCGAATTTGGGGTAAATTCAATCGGTTGTTAGAGCCCGTATGCAAGTCAATGCCATGGGTACATTTGGCAACAACTTCCGTTAAGAATGTATTTGCTAGCTGAGCTGCCGAGGATCCCGCTTCAGAGCCAGGGAAACTTCGATTTAAATCTCGTCGATCAGGAAGGTAGCGACTGTGAAGTAACATTCCAAATAAATTAACAATAGGAATGGCAATAAGGGTCCCATGAATGTGTTTGGTAAGAGAGGAGGCAAGAACACGACGGATAATTTCAATTCCATTCAGTTCGTCACCATGAATGGTTGCGCAGATGAAAAGCCGCTTTCCTGGCTTCAATCCATGGATGACACGCATATCAAGATCAAAGGCCGCATGATTAGGAAGCATGGAAAGGGCCACACTAACCGTTTGAGTGCTTCCGGGGTTGATGATTTTTCCACCGATTTCAAATGCCTTTTGGTTTATAGTTTTCTTTTTTTCCACTTTAGAGATTCCTATTTATATGTTAAAAAGAGAAAATATACAAATCTCACACACTTTAATGTTAACAATAAAACGTTTAATATTTGCTTAAGAAATTACGGGATGACCACTGGAGGTTAGACCCCCGATTAAGCCCAGGATTTAAAATTATATGAGTGCAGTCCATATATACCGATCAAAGCGTTGCCACCTAATTTCTAGTTTTTTAAATAAAGAAAGGTGCCTTCATGACATACGACAATAAATACGAAATTATCCCCGATTTTCTTTCGAAAGAAGAATTTTTACGCGTTTACCCCACGCTTCATTATGGCGTCACTGAAGAGTGGTTTGTCGTCACAACACCCGATAGCCAGGTTTGTGCTCTTGCTCTTAATAGCTTCCCCGATCCTTCCCTAATTCTACGCCGCTTTAGAAAACATAAATTGGAAAAGAAAGAAATTCGTTTGGACAAAAAGCTTTCTTGCATCCTTGCCGGAACGCCCTTTCAACATCAAGTTTGGTCTGCTCTTCTGAAAATTCCGTTAGGAAGTCTTGTAACCTATCAGGATATTGCCAAGGATGTACAAAGACCCAAAGCCGTGCGGGCTGTAGGAAGCGCTGTGGGCGCTAATCCCATTTCTCCTTTGATTCCCTGTCATCGGGTTGTGGGTAGCAATGGTCGACTCGGGGGTTATTACTGGGGACTAGAGGCGAAGCGCGATCTTTTACGGGCGGAAGGGGCCGCCCTTTAATGGTTTACGGAGTTATGGAAATTATTAAAGAATTGAATAGAAAATTCAAACCCAAGTCCATGTAAGATCGTTCCAATTGTTTTAAGTCTGGGATTACCGCGACTTGAGAGCGCTCGGTAAAGATTTTTCCTATTTACGTACGTTCAGTTGGCCTACTTCCCCCCATGACATGGTTTATTAGGCGTATGATAGGGCTCATCCACATCTTTAAGATGGCAAGAAATTTTATCAACGGTCAGTCTGATTTCCGCACCCCCTGAAAAAATGAGGTGAATACAGTTTTCATCGTGATCATGAATTGTCAAAAGATTGACCAATTCATGCTTGTTGTGAAGACCCAAATCTTTTTTCTTAATATCTGTTACGTAATGAATGATAAGACCGGTGGGGACACGCTTATAAAACGAATCTCCCTCTAAAATTTCCGGGGCACACTCCCAGCAAAAGCGATTGGCGACAAGGTGGAAGTTTCCTGTCTCCTGTTCGTACTCCATTCCTGAAAGGGGGACGAGAGCATCTTGCAGACAGGCCGCAATAACCTGAAGGTCATTTTCGTCTTCCGCCATCATCCGTAAAGGAGTGTATGTTGTCATATTTTAAAATCCTTTAATAGTATAGGTCCAATTCGTAACTCGTGACATCAAGTAAAATAACAGTCCGTCAACAAAATGGCGTCCTTCCTATATATATTATCGAACACGCTCAATGTCAGCCCCACAGGCTCTTAATTTTTCCTCAATCCGCTCATATCCCCGATCTAGGTGATAAACACGACTGATGGAGGTCTCTCCCGTAGCAACGAGACCGGCCAAAATCAAGGAAACGGAGGCCCTTAAGTCCGTTGCCATAACGGGAGCTCCTTTAAGGGTTTTCATGCCTCGCACCAGGGCAGATGCGCCATGAACTGTGATGTTAGCTCCCATTCGACAGAGTTCGGGCACATGCATAAATCGATTCTCCCAAATCGTTTCTGTAATCATGGACGCTCCTTCAGCCAAACTCATTAAGGCCATCCATTGGGCTTGCAGATCAGTTGCAAAGCCAGGGAAAGGCTCAGTCATTGCATCAACGCCTTGGAGACGACCGAGAGGAGCTGTGACGATAAGGGAATCTTTAGTCTGCTCCAAACTAACGCCTGCTTGTTCTAGGAGAGAAGCAACCGTTGGAATATGACCAAGCTCTGCCCCTATAAGACGGAGTTTCCCCCCTGTCATCGCTGCTGCCATGGCAAAGGTCCCGGCTTCAATGCGATCTGGAATAACGTGATGGGTCGTGCCTCTCAAGGATTTAACACCCTCAATAATAAGGGTATCCGTTCCAATCCCGGAAATTTTTGCTCCCATCTCATTAAGACAATTGGCCAAATCAGCAATTTCTGGCTCTCGCGCCGCATTAATGAGGCGGGTTTGACCCTGGGCAAGGGTGGCCGCCATCAAAAGGTTTTCTGTGCCAGTGACGGAAACCACGGGGAACGAAAAGGATGCCCCTGTTAGCCCATGAGGGGCGCTCGCATGCACATATCCATCCGCAAGGGTAATGACGGCCCCCAGAGCTTCGAGCCCCTTTAAATGAAGGTCTATGGGTCGAACGCCAATGGTGCAGCCACCAGGAAGGGAAACATGGGCTTCTCCTACGCGGGCAACGAGGGGTCCGAGAACAAGAACCGAGGCCCGCATTTTCCTCACAACTTCATAAGGTGCAGTTGTGCTGGAGATGTTCTGCGCATCAAGGCTCATGATCTGCTGATCTGTATTTCTTTCAAGTGTTATCCCAACGCCCAATTGGGTGAGAAGTTCGGTCATACTTGTAATATCAGAAAGGTCAGGAATATTTTTGAGAATTAGAGGCTTATCGGAAAGCAAACAGGCTGCCATTAAAGGAAGGGCTGCATTTTTCGCACCGCTAATTTTAATTGTGCCCTCAAGGGGAGCCCCGCCGCGAATGAGAATTTTATCCATTATAATATTAAGCCTTTGCTGGTGTTAAAGAATCTTCAAAAAGCTTTGGAAGTGTGACGCCTTTTTGCCCCATATACTTTCCTTGCCGATCTCGATAAGAGACCTCGCATACCCCCTCCCCTTTCAAGAATAAGAATTGGCAGGCCCCTTCATTTGCATAAATTTTTGCGGGAAGGGGTGTGGTGTTAGAAAACTCAAGAGTGACATGGCCTTCCCATTCCGGCTCAAGAGGCGTCACATTCACAATAATTCCACACCGCGCATAGGTGGATTTGCCAAGACAAATCACCAACACATCACGGGGAACTCGAAAATATTCTACGGTCCTTGCCAAAACAAAGCTATTGGGTGGAATGATACAAACCTCCCCTTCTCGATCCACAAAGCTTGTTGGCGAAAAGTTTTTGGGATCCACAAGAGCATTATCCACATTTGTAAAAATTTTGAATTCATTGGAAACGCGCGCATCATAACCGTACGATGAAAGGCCATAGGAAATAACACCTTGTTTTTCTTGATGTTCTACAAACGGTTCAATCATCCCTTTGCGTGCGTGTTCACGAATCCATGTGTCCTGGAGAATGGGCATACTTATTTTCCTAAAGGAGTTATAAAAGTTCCCCCATTTCTAAAACAAGATGACCTTTGTCACAAGGGCTTTTCTCAAAAGGGTTCTGGCAACGGAATGCAATCTCATCAATTAATAAAAATTAAAGGTTTCTTTGCCATATATATTAAAAGTATTTCTGTAGAAAAATCCCTGAGGAGGGGTATATGAAAACCGTTGTATCATTTTTATTTGTGAGCGTTGCGATGCTCTTTTGGGGTGAACGGAAAGCGCATAGCGATCTATGTGATAGCGACTGTAAATTCAAACTTGATAATTGCAAACTCTATGAATGTGGTGCGTT
The DNA here is from genome assembly GCA_013815465.1 of Alphaproteobacteria bacterium. GTDB lineage: Bacteria > Pseudomonadota > Alphaproteobacteria > UBA9655 > UBA9655 > UBA9655. Next base: position 12,288 of record JACDGE010000014.1, read on the forward strand.
TGTGGGAGGGGTACGGGACAGATGTGAAAAAAAGAAGTGTGGTGAATTTAGTGCCTACAGCTATAAAGAGTGTATAGATAAGTGTAGAGGGTATGATGATAATCAGCCTAACACGGGGGGCTCCTCGGGTCCGAACCCTACCATAAAAGACGGCACTAGTAAGACGCCTAGCACTAAAAATTCCTCAAATGCGCATTCAAACACAGACGATTCGTCGGATGAGTATCCAGACATCTACTATTCTGATGAGTAACTTAGCCTCTATCCCTTGTTCTTTTCCATGGCTTTGAGCAGAGAGGAAAGATTAAATCGCATCATCTTTAAATAGGTATCTGCTGTCGTACCTGGGGCGGACAGAGCATCTGAATACAGGACCCCTCCGATATGGGTATGGGTTTCGCTTGCAATTTGTTCCATCAGCCGGGGATTTGAAATATTTTCAATAAAAATGGCTTGGATGCCTTCCGTTCGAATCTGATGGATGAGAGCGGCCACCCCCTTTGCAGAGGGCTCGGAGTCCGTACTAATGCCTAAAGGTGCATAGAAGACAATATGAAAATCGCGCCCTAAATAGCCAAAGGCTTTATGACCTGTAATGACTTTGCGCTTTTCCAAGGGAAGATGGGCTAAATGCTGGCGTGTCTCGTTTTCAAGAGCTCTCAAAGATTGTTTATATACTTCCCCTCGTGCCTTAAAAAAGGGGGCATCTTGGGGTAAAAGCGCACAGAGACCGTTGACGATATTATCAGTATAAATTTGGGCGTTTTTAAGACTATGCCATGCATGGGGGTCGGGATCTCCTTCCCCATGGCAGGAACACGTTAAGGGGTTATGGCAGGAACATGTTAAGGGGTCAATACCTGTTGTTGCTACAAGAATTTTACCCTGAAAGCCTGAGGCTTCGATCAAACGGCCCAACCAGCCTTCAAAGCCCAGACCATTCACAACCACAAGATCGGCGCGCCCCAATTCTTTTGCATGTTGAGGACGAGGCTCAAATACATGGGAGTCTTGATCCGGTCCTACAAGTGTTTTAACGTCGATCTTGTCCTGTCCAATTTCATGAACCATATCCCCTAAAATGCTAAAAGTTGCAACAACAAGGGGTTTGGCAAAAGAGGGCGTTGTGAAGAATAAGAGGAAAAGTATCGTTTTCATTGGGCCATTCCTTGTTGTCGTTTAAGCGCGCCGAAAGGCGCAAATATGAGTGAAACACCATAGATAAGCCCTGCAATTAAGATAATCGATGGGCCGGATGGCCATTCAAGATGATAGGAAAGCAAAAGTCCAAAGTAACCAGAAATCACAGCAAAGAAGCTTGAAAGAAGAAAAAGAGACCACACATGACGAGCCCAAAGACGAGAAGAAACCGCGGGAAGCATCATCATGCCCAAAGCCATCAAGGTGCCTAAAGCTTGGAAAGCGGCGACAAGATTAAGGGCGACAAGAATAAGGAAGAGGAAATGATAGAGGCTACTCCAGCCTCCCACGACACGTAAAAACCCAGGGTCAAAGCATTCAATGACAAGAGGTCTATAAATAATTCCCAAACTTAAAAGGGTAAAAGACGTAATGGACGCCACCATAATAAGCGACACGCTATCAACAGCAAGAACTGTGCCAAACAAAACGTGCATAAGATCAATTTGCGTCCCATGAGTTGAAACGATCAAAACGCCAAGAGCTAAGGAAATTAAGTAAAATCCCGCAAAACTCGCGTCTTCATTCAGGATGGTAAAACGAGAAATGGCCCCTGCCAAAATGGCGACCAGGAATCCAACCAAAAACCCTCCTAGCCCCATCGCGGGTAAAGAAAAGCCACCAAAAAGAAAACCAAGAGCTACCCCCGGCAAGATGGAGTGTGCCAAAGCATCCCCCATCAAACTCATACGTCTTAAGACAAGGAGAACCCCCACGGGACCACATCCCAAGGCTAAAGCCATGCAAGCCATAAGGGCACGTCTTAAAAAAATATAATCCGTAAAAGGGCTGATAAAAAAATCAATCACGACACACCCGCCATAGATTCCCAAGAACGGGATGCGGCAAGGGATGCCTGCATATTTTCTTTTGTTAAGATATCTTCCGTCGGGCCCCATTTGTAAAAATGACGGGCGAGAAGAAGGGTCTGCGGGAAATAGTCCTGAACTAAATCCAAATCATGAAGGACAGCGATCACCAGACGACCTTCACGCACCCACAACTCCAAAAGCCGCATGAGGTCGTTAATTGTCTGGGCATCAACACCCGTAAATGGCTCATCCAAGAAAATGACGGGAGCATCTTGCAAGATCAATCGTGCAAAAAGAACGCGCTGGAATTGCCCACCGGACAGGGCTTGAAGAGGCGTCCTCCAGAAAGAAGAAAGTCCAACTTGGTCAAGAGCGGCTTGCATTTTTTCCCGTTGAATATCGGAATATCTTTGAAAAACCCCCACCTCGCGGAAGAGGCCCATGGCAATTGTATCGCCAACCGTTAGCGGAAACCGTCGATCGAGTTGGTTTTGCTGAGCAAGGTAGGCCACATCACAGGGACAAAAACCATGAAAGGTAATACTTCCATCCTTTAGTTTCTGAATGCCTAAAAGTGTTTTTAAAAGGGTACTTTTCCCCGCTCCATTGGGTCCCGCAATGCCCCAAAGAGAAGGGGCATCAAAATGGCAGGAAAGTCCAGAAATAACTGGGTTTTGAGGATAGGAAACTGAAAGATTTTGTAGTTGAATAGAAATGGGTCCATTAGGTTCACACCGAATTGTCGTATGACTTTTCGTGAGATGATTCCAAAACGTATGCAGACCATTTGTCATAGAATTTAAAGTGCCCAAAATACCCCTGCCCATAGAGCAAGCAGGACGGTGAAAATCATGATCAATCTGTAAAAAACGCCTTGGAGAAGTGGATTTTTATAGCCGTGCATTTGCCTACTATCTTGGAATTAAGAGCTATTCCTAAAAATTGAATTTCTACAATATGTCACTAGAAGAGTTTTATAGTCAATAAAAAACCATGGTAAACGCATCTAAATGTGAGGGAACTTCTGAGACCACGCCTTACAGGTTTTTTAGGAGTAGTGATTACCCCCCTCAACGTTATCCCCGTGGATAAATTTAAATGAAAAATTTTTTCAACCTCTTCACATTTTCCGATCCCGAAAAAATGATGCAGAAACAGCAAATTATGACATCCCAAAACCCAAAATCCATTTTTCCCCCCTCCCTCCCCTGTGGATAACCTTGTTATTAGTTTTCATCCCGGATTATCCCATTGAATCCCGCTACCTCCCGTGATATACCATCGTAAGGCGCCCGATTCCCGGGAGGGGGATCCAGATGTTTTTAGCGAGTAGAAATGAACTTATTCCTGTCCACCTTTATTAATAAGCTCGATAAAAAAGGCCGCGTCTGCGTGCCTGCCTCTTTTCGTCTCGCGCTTAGTCAGCAGACTTTTCAGGGAATTGTCGCCTTTCGTTCTTTCAAACTCCCTACCATCGAAGGGATGGGGATTGATCGTATGCAGCGGTTGAGCGAGAGCGTGGACCAATTGGATCTTTTTTCCGATGCTCAAGACGATTTGACAGCCAGCATTTTTTCTGACTCCCAAATGCTTGCCTTTGATGGAGATGGGCGCGTTGTGCTCAATCAAATTTTGATTGATCATGCTAATATCCAAGATGGGGTTGCCTTTGTCGGTCGAGGCGCCACCTTCCAAATTTGGAACCCTAATGCTTTTGAAACGCATCAACAAGAAGCTCGACTAAGAATTCAAAATAACCGCGAAACCTTAAAGTTAAAGGTGGATCATGCATAAACCCGTGATGGTCGAGGAAGTATTGGAAACTTTAGCCCTCCGTGATCAAGAAACCTATATTGACGCGACCTTTGGAACAGGGGGGTATTCGGCAGCCATCCTGGAAAACGAAAACTGTTTTGTAGTGGCCCTTGATCGTGATCCAGAAGCCGCCCTTCGCGCTGAATCCTTTAAAAAAAAGTACAACAATCGCTTCTCATTTTACGAGGGGCGTTTTGGAGATATGGAAAAGCTTGTTCCTTCCATAGGATACGATGGAATTGTCTTTGATGTGGGCGTCTCCTCCCCACAACTCGATGAATCTTCACGGGGTTTTTCCTTTAGAATGGAAGGCCCTTTAGATATGCGCATGGAAAAAAAAGGGTTGAGTGCTGCGGATGTGGTGAATGGTTTCGAGGAAAAGGAAATTGCGCGTATTATATGGGTTTATGGAGAAGAGCGAAGGTCGCGCGCGATTGCTCGAGCCATTGTTGCCCAACGAAAAGAACACCCTTTTGAAACTACAACCCAACTTGCAGCACTCGTAAGGCCGATTGTCGGGGTAGAACGACCGGGCTTTGATCCAGCCACACGAACATTTCAAGCCCTTCGTCTTTACGTTAATGATGAGCTAGGTGAATTGGAAAGAGGCCTCGAAGCTTCTGAAAAACTTTTGAAAACAGGGGGACGACTCGTGGTTGTGTGCTTTCATTCTCTAGAGGATCGCATTGTCAAAACTTTCTTAAAGAAAAAAAGTGGAGGCCTTGCAAATCCTTCGCGCTATCTTCCAGAAGCACCTCCTTTAGTCCCCACATTCCAGCTCAAGAATCGCAAAGCCTTGTCGCCCGGGGACGCAGAAATAAAGTCCAATCCTCGCGCTCGGTCCGCCCATTTGCGGTCCGCCATTCGCATGGAAGGAAAGTCATAAATGCAACGATCAAATTCAATCTTCTTTCTCTTAGCCTTGATCGGGGGGTTTATTCTTTTTAAGGTAAAATACGAAGTGGTAGAAATTGAAAAGAATTTAGCTCAAACAGAAAAGCAAATTTCTCTTGAAAAAGAAATGATACATGTTTTAAATGCGGAGTGGAGTCACTTAAATGAGCCCCAACGTTTACAAAAATTAGCAGAAAAGTACTTGGATATTGTGCCTATGAAGACAGAACAGATTGCCGCGGGGATGAGTGATTTTAAAAGTGACGAAAATTTCCAGAATTTCCTTCCTCAGCCTCATTTAGCCGCCATGAGAAGCACAGAATGAGCCAACGGAAGATTTATGTTCCCCAAGGTTTTCAGAGCGCCAAATGGCAAGAGACAAAATCTTTGCGTCAAACACTTGATAGGGCGCGAAGCCGGCTTTTAGTAGTATGTTGTACGCTTATTCTTGCCTTTATTGTTATAGTAGGCCGTCTTGTTGATGTGAGCCTCTTAAGAAGAGCGGGACATGGAAATTTCGCCCATAAAGGTTCTCTTCGGGGCACGCATTTCCGAGCCGATATTATCGACCGTAACGGAGACCTTTTAGCAACAAGTCTCAAAACATCTTCTCTTTATGCCAATGCACGGGTTGTGCTGGATCCTACAGACGCCGCTGACAAACTGGTTGAAGTCTTGCCGGAACTCAACCGTAAGGACGTTCTTCATCGTTTAAAATCAGGAAAAGGATTCGTGTGGCTTGCACGACATTTAACGCCCCAAAAACAAGCAGAAATTATTTGTTTGGGAATCCCAGGAATTTATTTCCAACAAGATGAACGGCGCGTATACCCTCACGGAGAGCTCTTTTCCCATGTGTTGGGGTACACAAATATTGATAATCAGGGGCTTAGCGGAATTGAACGAAAATTTAATGACCAATTGTTAGCTACAGGGCGGCCCATACAGTTAAGCTTAGACACTCGGGCTCAGCATGTCCTCAGGGATGAGTTGTTAGCGGGCATCGAAAAGTTTAATGCCCAAGGAGGCGCCGGCCTGATCATGAATGTTAAAACGGGTGAAATCATAGCTATGGTTTCTCTGCCGGATTTTGACCCTAATCAGGTGGGAAAAATGGGAGCTCAAGCCGTCGCCTTCTTTAATAAAATAACACTTGGCACCTATGAAATGGGATCCAGCCTTAAAATTCTTAATACAGCTCTTTACTTAGAGAGTGGGGTTGGTAGCGTTTTTACAAAATTTGATGTGTCGATGCCTTTACGCATTGGACGTTTTAAAGTTCCAGATTTCCATCATATTGGTTATCCTATTACTGTTGCAGAAGTTTTCACGGAATCTTCTAATATCGGATCCGGAAAAATGGCCATGCAAATGGGATCAACACTTCAAAGAGCATTTTTTAAGAAAATTGGATTTTTTTCCACTCCTACCCTAGAAATCCCTGAGTTAGGAGCCCCTCTATATCCAAAAAAATGGACTGACGCTACAACCATTACAGCAGCTTATGGCTATGGTATTTCCGTAAGCCCCTTACAGCTTGTCACCTCCGTTGGAGGTGTTATAAATAAGGGTATTATGCAAAAGCCAACACTTTTAAAAATGCACCCATCAAAAGTGAGGCCCGGATCTCGCATTGTTTCTGAAGAAACATCAGAAATTATGCGTAAACTAATGTATATGGTGGTAGCTCAAGGTACGGGTAAAAAAGCGCAGGTTAAAGGATACGAAGTGGGTGGAAAAACAGGAACAGCTAATACCCTTGAGGGACGTTCTTATAAAAAGGGCAGCAACATGACATCTATGGTATGCGCATTTCCGATGAGAGATCCTCAATACATTGTCTTGATCATGGTTGATCGGCCTCAAGCTATCAAGGGAACATATGGATTTAATGCAGCAGGATGGAATGCAGCACCCATTGCAGGGAAAGTTATGAGCCGTGTCGCACCTCTTCTTCAGGTCGCACCTTCCATGAATCAAAACACTCCTGACGATGATCCCTTTATGATCCCTGCAAGCGCACCACAGCATCGGGAGCATTAATTATGGATCTTACGTCTTTCATTACAAATGGAACATTGACATTCTTAAGCGGCGAATTAACTTTTCCTACATCTCTTTCTATGAATTCAAAAACCGTAAAGGAGGGTGACATTTTTGTTGCTATTCCTGGAAGCCAGCATGATGGCATCATTTTTATCGGAGAAGCTTTGGAGCGTGGCGCCAATTCTATAGTGACGCAAGGAATGGATGCAAAAAAACTAATCCGCTTACAAGAGCAATATCCTGAGGTCGCTTTTTTTGAAACACATAACGCGCGTAAAACCCTTAGCCTTTTAGCTGCTGCTTTTTATCCTCTCCAACCAGACAATAGTGTTGCTGTGACGGGTACCAATGGGAAAACCTCGGTCGTTTCTTTTATTCGTCAGATTTGGGCCCATTTAGGTTTCCCTGCTGCCAGTTTGGGAACCTTGGGCCTTGTTGTCGCCAATAAACCTAATGTCCCTTTCCGTGAAATGGGGGATACGAATACACCTAACGCCATAGCGCTTCATGAAATTCTTCAAAACTTAAAAGAAGAGCACATTGAGCATGTGGCTTTTGAGGCTTCAAGCCATGGACTTCATCAGCATCGCTTAGATTCAGTGAAGCTCAAAGCGGCCGTCTTTACGAATTTATCGAATGACCATCTAGATTATCATGAGACATTAGAATCCTATTTTGAGGCCAAGGCCCGTCTTTTTAAAGAATTAATACCTAAACACGGATACGCAATTTTAAACGCAGATATTGCTGAATATGAGACACTTTATTCTCTTTGTCGAAAACGTAAGCTTCAAACAATTACTTTCGGAAAAGCCGGCAAAACCATTCGATTAATTTCAATTACCCCTGGAGAAGGTGCGCAGGATATTCACCTATCTGTGGAAGGCAAATCCTATGAATTGACCTTACCTTTCGTTGGTCAATTTCAAGTCTATAATGTGATGGCAGCCTTAGGAGCCGTCATGGCTTGTGGAGGAAATCAGGAACAAGCTGTACAGGCGTGCACATATTTGAAGAGCGTCCCTGGAAGGCTTGAACAAGTGGTTCCCCGTGTGTACGTGGATTTTGCCCATACGCCAGATGCCCTTTTCACGGCCTTAAAGGCGCTACGGCCGCACACAAAAGGAAAACTTTGGGTTGTTTTTGGATGTGGAGGGAATCGAGATACCTCTAAAAGACCTATGATGGGGGAGATTGCAGATAGGCTGGCAGATGAAATTATTATTACAGATGATAATCCTCGTCATGAAGATCCTGCAAAAATTCGACAAGAAATCCTTGCAAAATGTTCACGAGCAAGCGAAGGTTCTTCACGACATCACGCCATCCAAACAGCGGTTGAGGGAATGGACTTGGATGATGTGGTGTTGATTGCAGGCAAAGGCCCCGAAAATTACCAAATTGTAGGGGATCTAGCCGTTCCCTTTAATGATAGTGAAGAAATTAGGAAGTACGTGAGATGAATATAACTTTTAGGTCCCCGATCAAGCGCAGGGTGACAGCCTCAGGGTTTTTCGTCTCTATAACAACCAACTCATCCCTACACAGCGTTTTTTTCCATAGAACCTCAACAATCCCCACTACCACCCCTGGCTTGATCGGGGATCTAAAAAAATCTTTAATTATATCAATGGCAGCAGCGGAATGACAGTTCTGTGGGAGTCAAATAAAGTTGATGGAATTGTAGAGGGTACGTCCTCTGAGTCGTGGACATGCTCGGGCATTTCTATTGATTCTCGGAGCATGGAAAAAGGCGATCTCTTTGTGGCCCTCACGGGGGAAAATGGAGATGGACACGCTTTTCTTCAAAATGCGGCAAATAAAGGCGCCAGAGCTGCTCTCATTTCGCAAAATATTGAGTCCCCTCCCCTCCCAACCATACGGGTTCCTGACACATTAAAGGCTTTGGAAAAGCTAGGCATTGCAGCACGAGAGAGGTCCCATGCTTACCGTATAGCTGTAACAGGAAGCGTAGGAAAAACAAGCACAAAAGATGCTTTAAAGACGATCTTTAAGGAGCAGGGATTAACCCACGGAAGTGTTTCCAGTTATAATAACCAGTGGGGCGTGCCCCTAACCCTTTCGCGCATGCCGCAAGACACGCAATTTGCTATTTTTGAAGTAGGAATGAATCACCCAGGTGAGATTCGTCCGTTAACCCAGATGATTAAACCGGAGATTGTGATTATTACCTCCATCGAGGAAGCACATACTGAATTTTTTGACTCTATAGAGGACATTGCGCGTGCTAAAGCTGAAATTTTTGAAGGCATGGCTGAAAGAGATATCGTCATTTTAAATCGAGACAATCCCTATTTTGATCTGTTATCTAAACTTGCTCGTGAGCATGATCTGAGAATTTGGGGATTTGGACAAACAGAAGGAGCGGATTGCCGCCTTCTCTCATGGGAAAGAGTTGGAGATAAAAGTAGGGTATGTGCAGATGTTGGGGGAAAACAATTTTCTTATGTTCTTCCCCTTCCAGGGCTGCATTGGGTTCTGAATAGCCTTGCCATTGTGAGCGCAGCCTATTTAGCAGATGCTCATATGGAAAAAGTCATCACAAGTCTTGCTTTGATAGAGGCCCCGGAGGGTCGAGGAAGGCGTTATACCGGTTCCTTTACCATCCTTGATGAAAGCTACAATGCTAATCCAGCCTCTATGCGCGCAGCGCTTGCGGTGTTGGGACAAAGTGGCAGAGGCCGCAAAATCGCCGTCCTTGGAGATATGCGGGAAATGGGAGATCGAGCACGTGCCCATCATGAAGATCTATCTGAGATTCTTGTGGAAAATGGAATTGATATGGTCTTTTGTTGTGGCCCCCTTATGGCCCATTTATATGAGCGCCTTCCCCACTCTATGAAAGGGGGCTATGCTCCAACCTCTCTAGAGCTCCTTCCGCTTGTTCTTAAGGAGGTGCAACCAGGAGACACCCTTAGTATAAAAGCGTCCTTAGGAACGCGGGCAAAGCCCATTGTCGAGGCCCTCTTGGATCTGCAGAGGGAGAGGATTTCTTAATTTATGTTTTATTATTTTTACACTCTTTGGGGCCATGACAGCGTTTTTTTCAACCTCTTTCGTTACATTACCTTTCGAACCACAGGGGCACTTCTAACGGCCCTTTTAATTAGTCTATTGTGTGGCCCTCTTTTCATAAAGTGGCTAAAAAAGAAGCAATATCACCAACCCATTCGGGAGGATGGACCCGCCTCTCACCTTTTAACCAAGCAAGGGACGCCAACAATGGGCGGTAGCCTTATTTTGCTTGCACTCTCCATCAGTACCCTTTTGTGGTCCAATCTGACTGATCCTTATGTATGGATTGTACTTGTGGTCACTTTGGGTTTTGGATGCATTGGCGCTACCGATGATTATTTGAAATTGACACAAAGAAACTCAAAAGGACTCTCGGGAAGAAAAAAACTTTTCCTCCAGATTGTTATAAGCGCTATTGCAACCTATAGCGTTACCTTCCTGGCCGATCCCCAGCTTGCAACGAGTACATCGATTCCTTTCTTTAAGAATGTGCTTATTAACCTTGGGGTTTTTTATATCCCTTTCGGGATTTTTGTTGTAGTGGGCGCATCTAATGCAGTCAATCTAACGGATGGTCTTGATGGCCTCGCCATCGGTCCTGTCATGATTGTATCCGCTTGTTTTGTTTTAATTTCATATCTCGTTGGTAACCACGTTTTTGCGAACTATCTTCAAATTGCTTTTGTGCCGGGCACGGGTGAGCTTGCCATTTTTTGTGGGGCCTTAATTGGAGCGGGTCTTGGTTTTTTATGGTACAATGCGCCTCCCGCCATGGTCATCATGGGGGATACGGGGTCTCTAGCAGCCGGCGGCGCCCTAGGCATGGTTGCTGTTATCACGAAGCATGAGTTTGTTCTTTCTATTGTGGGAGGCCTTTTTGTCATAGAAGCTATTTCCGTTATTCTTCAGGTCGGTTATTTTAAGCTTTCAAAGGGAAAACGCATCTTCCTCATGGCCCCTATCCACCATCATTTTGAAAAAAAGGGGTGGTCTGAGCCCACCATTGTTTTCCGTTTTTGGATCATTTCGATAATATTGGCCCTTATTGGCCTATCCACTCTCAAATTACGTTAAGAAGATGATAACCCCTTCTCCCTTTAAAGATCAAAAAATTTTCGTTCTAGGGCTGGGGAGGTCCGGCCGATCGGTTTCTCAAAGTTTACTCAAAGCAGGGGCCCATGTTCTGGCCTGGGACGATCAAGATGAGGCTCGAAAGGTTGCCACCGAACAGGGAATTTCTCTTGCTAATCTTAATGTTTTGGAATGGAAGGACATCGATCACCTGGTTTTAAGCCCTGGGATTCCCCATCGTTATCCTGCCCCTCACCCCCTCGTCACAGAAGCACTGAGGGTAGGGTTACAGCCTATCAGTGATCTTGAGATTCTATATCATACTCAACCCCTTGCCCGTTACATAGGAATTACGGGGAGTAATGGGAAATCCACCACAACCGCTATCATTGGACATATTCTTAAAAACAGCGGAAAACGTGTGGAAGTCGGCGGAAATATTGGTATTCCTGCAATGGACTTGAATCCTTTAGGAAAGGATGACACTTATGTGTTAGAGCTTTCATCCTACCAACTTGAGATATCCCCTACCCTTCATTGCAATATAAATATTCTCTTAAACATCACGCCCGATCATTTGGATCGACACGGAGGGATGGACGGGTATATTGAAGCAAAAAAATTAATTTATAAAAATGCAACCTCCCACGATATACTCGTTATTAATGTGGATGATGAACATTGTTTGAAGATCTATGAAGCCTTAAGGGCTTCGGATAAGACCCGTCTTCTTCCCATTTCAGTAAATACGATTTTATCTGAAGGTATTTATGTGAACGACGGCATTCTCTATGAAAACGCGTCTCCTGTTTTAGATTTAAAACAATTTGAGCGTCTAAAAGGAGAACATAATTGGCAAAATATAGCTGCCTCCTATGGAGCTCTCCGCTCAATGGGTTTGGAGTCTGGTGCCATTTCCGAGGGTATTTCTTCTTTTCCCGGCCTTGCTCATCGTCAGCAAGTCGTGGCCCATCACAAAAATGTGCTGTTCGTTAACGATAGCAAGGCCACGAATGCGGAAGCCGTTGCAAAAGTCTTGGCTACCTATCAAGGGGTTCCCCTTTATTGGCTTTTGGGCGGCCGGCCAAAAGAAGGGGGGATTTCAGCTCTGATGCCTTACTTTTCAAGCATTAAGCATGCCTTTTTATTTGGAGAAGCCACACCAATGTTTGCCTCTACTTTGGATGGAGAAGTTTCCTACACGCTATGTAATACGGTGAAAGAGGCCGTGAAGAAGGCTTCATCTTTAGCGTTCAATGATCAAGCAGAAAGGGTTATTGTTCTTTTAGCGCCTGCGTGTGCAAGCTTTGATCAGTTCACGGATTTCGAAGCCCGCGGAGAAGCTTTTTGTGAAGCGGTTAGGGAAGTAATTGGAGAGAAAGGTGATTAAATGCGCATAAAAGTATTGCAAAATCCCCCCAAGCGTCATCCCCGCAAAGGCGGGGGCCCAGGAAATTTTTATACCAAAGCTCTTGGGTCCCGAACGTTAAGAAAACCTAAGCTAACGCTAAGGTTTTCTCAATCGCGGGATAACGGTATTTGGTTAGCCCCTTTGGAAGCCTATTCATGCTCTCTTTAGCCCGCACAAATACAAGCCTTATTGGACAATGGTGGTGGACCGTTGATCGTTGGACGTTAGCAGCCTTAATGGTTCTCATTTTCTTAGGTGTTCTTCTAATTATGGCTGCAAGCCCTGCAGTTGCCGAGCAACACCAGTGGAGCTCCTTCCATTTTATAAAAAAACACATTATTTTTTTGATTCCTACGATTGGAATTTTAATTGGCGTCTCTCTTCTGTCTCTTCACGATATTCGGCGCTTTGCTTTTGTGGTCTTCGGTGTGAGCATGGTGGCATTAATGTTAACGTCAGTAATAGGCTCTGATATTAAAGGGGCTAGTCGGTGGCTTGAAATTAGTGGTATTTCGGTCCAGCCTTCTGAATTTGTTAAACCAGCTTTTGCTGTTATCTGTGCATGGATGTTTTCCAAGCAGCACACTCAGCCTTCTTTTCCTGGGAATATAATTTCTGTAGGTCTTTATTTATTTGTTATTCTCTTCTTATTACTCCAACCAGATTTGGGGATGACAGCTTTAATCACTCTCATGTGGTTTTCTCAATTCTTTCTTTCAGGCCTTTCGCTAAAATGGATTTTTTCAGGAGCTGGATGTGGGATCGGAGGTCTTTTTGCGGCTTATTTCTTTTTCCCCCATGTGGCAGGACGTGTAAATCAGTTTTTCAATCCTGAGAGCGGGGATAAATTTGGTAATTATTATCAAGTGAATCAATCTTTAGAAGCCTTTATGAATGGTGGATTTATTGGGCAAGGTCCAGGAGAAGGAACGGTCAAAAAATATCTCCCCGATGCCCATGCGGATTTTATTTTTGCTGTGGCGGGTGAAGAATTCGGAATGATTTTATGTCTTCTTCTTGTTTGTATTTTTGCTTTCATTATTTTACGTTCGTTTACGCGTATATTAGATGAAAATAACATGTTTGTATTTCTTGCAGTGACCGGCCTCATTGTCCAATTTGGTTTGCAAGCTATTATTAATATGGCTTCAACCTTAAATTTAATGCCAACAAAAGGCATGACTCTTCCTTTCATTAGCTACGGTGGATCTTCGATGGTCGCTCTAGCAATAGGAATGGGAATGGTTTTGGGTCTGACACGCCGACGGATCGGGCACCATGAGTGATATTGAAAAACGAATTGTATTGAGTGCCGGGGGAACAGGAGGACATGTATTCCCTGCTCAAGCCTTAGCGCATGAGCTGATCTCCCAAGGATATAAAGTCTTTATTTTTAGTGATGGGCGGGGTCAGCAGTTTAAGGATCCCTCCATCCATATGATCAACATAGCCTCGAGCCAACTACAGGGATCATTCAGCAAAAAACTGAAAGGAGGTCTGCAGCTTATTCGTGGTGTGTGTACTGCCCTCTATCATTTACGACGCATAAAACCCCACGTAGTTCTGGGGTTTGGAGGGTATGCTTCCTTCCCCACCCTCATCGCCTCTGCCCTATTACGTCTTCCGACAATCATTCATCAGGCAGATGCTTATTTTGGACGAACGAACCGGAAATTAGCCTTCCTTGTCACACGTATAGCGACCTCTTTTCCTCATGTAGAGAATATTCCCATTTCCTGTCAAAAAAAGGTAAACTTTACGGGCCTCCCTGTGCGCTCCGATATTCAACCCGCTCCTTATATCTCTTCAATGGAAAATGATCCCTTTCATCTTCTTGTGACAGGAGGAAGTCAAGGGGCAAAGATTTTTGGAGACATTATTCCGTCCGCAGTTCAACTTTTACCTCTTTCCCTTCAAAAACGTCTTTATATTACCCAACAATGTCGTGCTGAGTCCTTAGAAGTCACTCAAACACTTTATGAGCGGACTGAAGCCCACGTTGAGCTTATGCCTTTTTTGGACAAAATGGGTGAGCGGTATAAACGTGCTCATTTTATTATTGCACGGGCGGGGGCTTCAAGCGTTGTCGAAACAGCCCTTGTAGGGCGGCCAGCCCTTTTTATTCCCTATCTTCATGCAATGGACAACCATCAGTTTTATAATGCACAAGAAGTGGTAAACGTTAAAGGAGGTTGGTTAACGGAGGAAAAAAACTTTACTTCTGATGGCTTAGCTGCTTTTTTATTAAAATTAATAACTTCTCACTGGAAATTAATGCAAGCAGCAGTCAATATACGAACGATTGCTATTCCGGATGCGCACCAAAGGCTGGCCAACCTTGTAACCCTGATAGCAGATTAAGAAGATGTATCTATACTCAAAGGATTTTAAGAATTCGGGCAGGCGACCGAGTGGCAAGTCCGATGAGCGTAGTCAACCTACGTGATAGAGGCCAAGACCCGAAGGTCAACGCACTCGAAACTTGAAAGGCGAAGAGTATATGAATTTAAAAGAACTTAAAAATGCATCCATTCATTTTATTGGCGTGGGGGGCATCGGGATGAGTGGAATTGCTCAGCTTCTTGTTCACCGTGGCTTTAGGGTTAGTGGGAGCGATATGTTCTCCAATAGTAATACGGAAAGACTTAAAAAAGCAGGACTACCCATTATGTTAGGTCATGAGGTTTCAAATCTTGATGGAAAAGATATCGTTGTGGTATCAACCGATATCAAAGAGGACAATGCAGAACTTATAGAAGCTCATGCGCGGGATCTCCCTGTTTTCCATCGGGCCGACATGTTAGCCCTGGTGATGGAAGAGTCATACGGAATTGCTATTTCCGGTACCCACGGAAAGACAACGACAACTGCCCTCATGGGATGGGTTTTAGAAACTGCCAATTTTGATCCCACCGTCATCAATGGGGGGTTGATGAATAATTGGGAATCCAATATTAAAGTGGGACAGAGTGTGTGGTGCGTTGCAGAAGCCGACGAATCAGATGCAAGCTTCTTAAAGCTTCCCCGAGACATTGCTCTCGTCACCAATATGGACCTTGACCATATGGATTACTATGAACACACAGAAACGCTTTATAACGCTTTTGAAACCTTTACGACTCACATTCGTCCTGGTGGTGTAGCCGTTTTGGGAATCGACCATCCCCAAGTTTATACGCTCTGGCAAAAGATTAAGCTGCAACAGAAGTGTATAACTTATGGTCTACATGCGGAAGCTGATATAAAGGCAGAAAATATTCGCACAACTCCAGAGGGGTCTATTTTTGACCTTGTCACAGGGCAGACAACACCTGATATGTTTATCCCTCTCCCTGGTCATCATAATGTTCTTAACGCCTTAGGCGTGGCAGCAATCGCCTTAGAATGCGGTGTAACAGCAGAAGATCTTAAACGGGGCTTTTCATCTTTTAAAGGGGTTCAGCGACGTTTTACCTACGTAGGAAAGTGGCAGGGGGTCACCATTATTGATGATTATGCCCACCATCCGGTCGAAATTCGAGCAACTTTAACGGCTGCAAAAGGGGCTGCAAATGGGCGCGTTATTGCTGTTTTAGAGCCTCATAGATACAGTCGCCTTGCCAATCATTTTCAGGAATTCGCCACCTCTTGCGAAGAGGCCGATCTCACGATTGTTTTACCTGTCTATGGAGCTAGAGAGGTTCCTCAGACAGGCATTCATCATGAGGCCCTCGTCGAGGCAATGAAAGGAAATGTTCACCGGTGCGATCACCCAGAAAACTTGCCTCAGCTTATTCGACAACTTGCGCTATCGGGGGATATGGTTATATGCTTAGGGGCTGGGTCTATTTCTGCCCTTGCCCATGCCTTACCGAACCAATTAAACCAGCTTAATAAACAAAACGTTACTTGATAGAGAAATGATAAAAAACTGCGAAGCTTTGAAAGCCCTATTACCCACCGTGCGGGGACGCTATCTCTTTGATGTTCCCTTGGCGTCCACCACCTGGTTTCATGTGGGAGGACCTGCACAAGTCACATTTAAACCGGCTGACATCCAGGATTTGTGTTTTTTTCTCGAAAACCGTCCACCAGATATCCCTTTACATGTGATCGGGGTGGGATCAAACCTTCTTGTACGAGATGGGGGGGTAGAAGGAATTGTGGTCCGTTTAGGTCGGGGATTTACCAATGTTTTTGTGGAAGATACCCTTATTGATGTGGGAGCGGCTGTCTTAGACCGCAATATCGCCACTTTATCTTGCCAAGAAGAAATCGGGGGATTAGAATTCTTATGTGGAATTCCAGGAACCATAGGCGGCGCGTTGCGGATGAATGCCGGAGCTTATGAATCAGATATCTCACAAGTTCTCGTCCATGCCCATGTGCTCGATCCCAAAGGAAAACTCTATCGCTTAACCCCTCAGGAACTAGGGCTTACCTATCGTTCTTGCAACCTTCCTAAAGATTGGATCTTCATTGGTGCGCGTTTGAAAGGACATACGGGTAAGAAAGAACAGATTCAGACAAAAATTGCGTCATTTCTTGCTCAGAGAGAAGCGACTCAACCCGTTACATCCCGAACAGGAGGGAGTACGTTCGCTAACCCAGAAGGCATAAGCGCCTGGCAGCTCATCGAAAAAGCAGGATGTCGGGGCCTTCAGAGGGGGGGAGCGGTGATGTCAGATCTACATTGCAATTTCATGATTAATACGGGTCAGGCAACGGCCTCAGATTTGGAAGATTTAGGAGAAGAAGTGCGACAACGTGTTTTGAGGGCAACAGGGGTAGAATTACGGTGGGAAATTGAGAGAATTGGAAATAGAGTTGAGTGTAGTATAGAGAGGGTCGCATGAAGAAAAGAGTTGCTGTTTTAATGGGTGGATTTTCCGCTGAAAGAGAAGTTTCTCTTTCTAGCGCCCAGGGTGTTATAAAGGCTCTGAAAGAACTGGGACATGAGACATTTCCTCTTGATGTGACGCGCAATATGGGAGAACTCGTTGAAAATTTGAGAGCCCATAAGCCTGATGTTGTCCTTAATATTCTTCATGGAAAATGGGGTGAAGATGGATGTATCCAAGGTCTATTAGAAATGATGGATATTCCTTACTCTAACTCAGGTGTCTTAGGATCAGCCCTTGCGATGAACAAAGTTGCGGCACGTAACATGTGCCAAATACAGGGTATCCGCGTGCCGGAAGGACAAGTGGCTAAATTATCTGACGCTTGTGCAGGACAAGTTATGCCCCCTCCGTTTGTGATTAAACCCATTGGGGAAGGATCAAGCGTGGGAGTTTACATTATTTTAGATGAGAAATCGCCTCTCCCTTCCCCTGAAAAATGGCCCTTTGAAAATGATGTTCTGGTGGAGCGGTATATACCTGGTCGGGAGGTTCAGGTCGCCGTCCTTGATGGCAAAGCCATTGGAGCCATAGAAGTTCTCCCCCATAGTGGATTTTATGATTATGAGGCAAAGTATACGGATGGCAAAGCCACTCATTTCATGCCTGCCCCTATTCCTGAGGCAGCATACACGCAAGTTCTTAACTGGGCAGAAAAGGCGCATAAAGCCTTAAAATGTCGAGGTATCAGCCGATCAGATTTTAGATACGATGATACGGAAGGAGAACCTGGCCAACTCTATTATCTTGAAACAAACCCACAACCAGGTCTGACCCCCTTATCCCTTGTGCCTGAAATTGCAGCTCACATAGGCATGAGTTATACTCAACTTGTGCAGTGGATGATCGAGGATGCTTCATGTCATCGGTAAAGCTCAAGCGGCACCCCATTAACAAACGGAAAAAAACTCAGCGATCCTTGTTTCAAAAGCTTGGAGTGCGCCGATTACCTCCCTTTGTCGTTATTTTGGGCCTTTGTGTTTTATTACTTTGGGGGTCTTTTCATAATAATGCTCTTACTTCCAACTTATCGACTCTTTTTGATACCACGATGGCACACATAGGTTTTAGACTTGAAGATGTGGTTGTGGAAGGACGAATGCGAACAAATAAAGAACAAATATTAACAAAATTAGAGTTAAAAAGAGGCATCCCTCTTCTCTCTATTAATCTTTTTGACGCTAAGGAAAAGCTGGAAAGTCTTTCATGGGTAAAGGCTGCACGGGTGGAAAGGCGATTCCCTGATACACTTTTGATTCGAATTTCTGAAAAAGAGCCCATTGCGATCTGGCAGAATCAAAACAAAACCTATCTTGTCGATTACGATGGGGAACTTGTGGAAACAAAAGAAGCAAATAAATACAAAGAATTACCCCTTGTCACCGGCCATAAAGCCCCAGAGCATGTCGGTCAACTTATCACTCTCCTTGAGAAATTTCCTGCAATTAAAGCCCGGGTGACAGCTGCAATGCATTTAAGATCTATGCGTTGGGATATAAGACTTGATGAGAAAGTTGACATTCGGTTACCAGAAAAGAATGCGGAGAGTGCTTTAGAATACCTTCTGGTTCTTGAAAATCGTCATCACTTAATGGACCGGGAAATCATGACAGTCGATATGCGCATACCGGGTCAGCTAATCTTGCGTTTAACACCGGCCGCTATGCAAAGAAAAGTGACTCTGGGAAAAGATGTCTAAGAGGATTTGAGAGAAGCGCAATGAGACTTTGGGGACACTATCCTTCACGAATGCGAGGGGGCTTAATTACTGCTCTCGACATCGGCTCGTCAAAGGTTTGTTGTGCCATTGCTCAAGTGCAAGCTGGTGGGTCTTTTGAAATTTTAGGTTTTGCTCAACAGCTTTCAAATGGTGTTAAGGCGGGTGTTGTTGTGGACATGGAGGAGGTTATTACCTCTATTGTCAACGCGGTCCATGCAGCCGAACAAATGGCAGGTCTTACCATTCGAGATGTGATTGTGAGCGTAAATGGAATCCATCTTCACTCCGTCAATTTTTCTGTGGACCTCAATGTCTCAGGACACCCCATTGATGATACTGATATTCATAAGGTTCTTTTGCAAGCAAAAACCCTTCGAGATGATCCCTCTCTTCAAATTCTACACACCTTTCCTACGGGTTATACTCTCGATGGGGCCAAGGGTATAAGGGACCCCCGCAGAATGTCCGGCGATCGTCTTACCGTTGGTCTCCATACCCTTCTCGGGAAATCGAATCCTCTTTATAATGTGAGTACATGTGTCGCAAGAAGCCATTTGGATGTTGCAGGTTTAGTTGCTTCTCCCTATGCTTCTGGTTTAGCCTGCCTTGTAGAAGATGAGATGGAGCTCGGCGTTATTCTGATTGATATGGGAGGAAGCACCACTTCCTTGGCTGTATTTTATGAGGGCCAGCTACGCTATACTGAGTGTATCCCTATTGGAGGCGTTCATGTGACGATGGATATTGCTCGTTGTTTTTCAACCACCTTAATTCATGCAGAACGCCTAAAAACACTGTATGGAAGTGCCATTCACTCAGCAGCAGATGACCGCGAAATGATTGTTGTACCGTTGGTCGGTGAGAAACGAGGAGAAGGAACAAATCAGATGCCAAGATCTGCTCTGGTCTCCGTGATTAAACCACGTATAGAAGAAACATTTGAGCATGTTAGAGACCGCCTGACAAAAGCGGGGGCCGACCCCTTTTTAGGTCGACGTGTTGTGTTAACGGGAGGAGCAAGCCAACTTGCAGGTGTTAGAGAAATTGCGACAATGATTTTGGGAAAGAATATTCGCCTTGGAAAGCCTATCCACCTCATGTCTCATGAATTATCACAGAATCCATCTTTTTCCACATGTGCAGGCCTTTTATCTTATGGAGAAACAGAACACGCAGCTTATCGACAGACTCTTCCACAAACTCGATATAAATGGGTTTTAACACAAGCTTCTTCTCTTTTTAAGAAAATTTGGTGATGGTTTTTTTGGATATTATGTGATCATATGAACCGTAAAGTGATGAAGGAGATTCAGAAATGACAATGTCAGAAGAAAAGAAAGAACTTAAGCCCCGCATAACCGTTATTGGCGTTGGTGGAGCTGGGGGAAACGCCGTCAACAATATGATTAGAGGTGAATTGCAGGGCGTAAAATTCATTGCCTCGAATACGGATGCACAAGCCCTTACCTTATCCTTAGCAGATGCAAAACTTCAATTGGGTTTTGAAGCGACTCAAGGGCTGGGTGCGGGTTCTCACCCGGAAGTTGGGAAGATCTCTGCTGAAGAAAGTATTGAAGATGTTCTCTCCCACATTGAGGGAAGCAACATGCTCTTTGTGACCGCTGGAATGGGAGGAGGAACAGGAACAGGAGCAGCGCCCGTTATTGCTAAGTATGCGCGAGAAAAAGGCATTCTTACCATTGGCGTTGTGACTAAGCCCTTCCATTTTGAAGGAACGAATCGTATGCGTACGGCCGAGCGTGGCATTGAAGAACTGCAGCAATATGTGGATACGCTTATCATAATTCCGAACCAAAACCTTTTCCGTGTAGCCAATGAAAAAACTACCTTTGCTGATGCCTTTAAAATGGCCGATGATGTTCTTTATTCAGGCGTCCGTAGCGTTACAGATTTAATGATGAAGCCAGGACTTATTAACCTTGACTTTGCCGACGTACGCGCTGTCATGGGGGGCATGATGGGTAAGGCTATGATGGGAACAGGGGAAGCGCAAGGCGAGGGGAGAGCCATTGAAGCTGCGGAAGCGGCCATTTCCAGTCCACTCTTAGATGATGTCTCGATGCAGGGGGCTAAAGCTGTCCTTATCAATATAACAGGCGGCCTTGACATGACTCTTTATGAGGTCGATGAAGCTGCCAACTGTATCCGTGCGGTTGTGGATCCGGATGCTCATATAATCTTTGGTTCAACCTTTGATGAAACCTTGGGGGGAAGAATTCGTGTCTCTTGTGTTGCAACGGGTATTGATGCACAGGTCGCCGCCAATCTCGCTAATAAAACCCGCCTCACTCACCTGGAAAAAGAAATGAAGATAGCTGCGGCTAATCTTGCAGTAGATGTTTCTCTTGAAAATGCCCAGCAGGATTCATTCAGCTTTGAACCTGGCATTAAAGAACCCCTTGTGAAGTTGAATGAGGGAAGTGAATCTTCTTTCTATGCTCCCAATTCAGAAGAAAGTTTTTTTGAGCAGGAGCAGCTTAAACAAGCTGAGGCCTCCAGAAACGAGGAAAACCGTCCTTTAAGCTTGTTTGATCGGCTAATGGGCCGGAAAAACCAGCCAAGCCGTGGGCAAGAATCTGCTAGAAGGCCACAATTTCAACCAACACTTCAACCAAAAATTGAGCTTGAGGATGAAATTGAAAATGACGCCATCGAAATTCCTGCCTTCTTGCGGAGACAAATCAATCGGTAGAAAGGTCAGATTCAGGAAGCAGTGATCAGATAATTCTTGAATCTGAAGTACATAAGCCTCCCTTCATGTAGTCGCCCCACCAAACTGTGACTCATGGTCACGTCCAAAGCTTCGGTTGGCGTTAAAGAAGGAAGAATGCCTGAAAGACGAGAGACCACCAGGGGCTTTCCCACCCTGGAGGGCCTAACATGAGGAAATTATGGCCACCAGCTGCCCTTGTCACCTCAAGGGCTCTTTTGCTGTTCCCTAGCCCTTTATATTCTTTAAATCAAGGGTTTTTCGAGGGGCTTCTTCCTCCACCTGCTATTGCGGTGGAGAAAGAACTTGAATGAAGGAGTGGTCCCTTTAGATTCGGAAACAAAGCAATCTCTTAATCATGAACCATCCCCTAAACCAGATGAGTTTCCACGCTATAACGAAAACGCGTCAAAATCTTCAAGTAAGCTCCGCTTTCATTTTAATAAAACATAAACCTTTTCTTGATATCTTTTAGTCTATAGTGAGTTAGTTTGAATTGGAGATCACATAGCCATCATGACCTCTCCAGACTGTCATGCTGAACTTATTTCAGCATGAAACCTGAGGAGTTGAGGCATCTTCAACTTAATGCACTATATCTTAAATCCGTTCATCTTGTGAAGGAACAAGCTAATGAATAGAAACTTTAAATTCTCATCATTTTTTTTACTGATCCTTCTAACATTCACGATAAGTTCTCCTAATGCAAATGCCGAGGATGAATGTGCTCCGGATGGGTTGGGAGGTAAAGCGACTGCAAAATCCATGTGTCCAGATACGTGTAAAGGTGTTGAAGGGACATGGAATGGAGAATGGCTCGGAAAAACAAATAAACAATGTGCGAAGCCTAATATCTATGGGAGTGTATGTGGATGCGTCAATGAAAGATGTCAGTGCGATACAGATGGAACCCAAAGCTCAAGTTGTGATGAAGCTAAAAATAAATTAGGCCCTAATAAGTGTTCCTCTAACTGTGATTGCACACAAGGAAGAAGCTGTATTAATGGCTGGTGTAACACTAAACCGCCAGATATAGCGTGTTGCAATAAGTGTGATATCGCAGCTCTTGGGTGTGAAGGGGGATGTAGTAACAAACCTCCCGTTGATCAACCCGGTTGTTTATGGCCATGCGATGCTGAATGGGCACTTTGTAGAAAGCAGTGCGGGGGGTGCCCTTCTAAAGGAAAGAAAGAGCGTGACCATGAGAAAGCCCCTACAGCAAAGGAATTTTCAACCCCTAGGGCGCCACGTAAAGAAAGCTAAGCTTCAACTCAGACAGTGGAGTGATCTCAATGAGCTCAAAATTAGTGCATTAGCCCTCTTTCGAAACTCATTCTCGCTACCGCTCCGCTGTCATCCCGAACTTGTGTCGGGATCTCTTTTATAGTGAGTTAGTTTGAATTGGAGATTACATAGCGATCATGACCTCTCCAGACTGTCATGCTGAATTTATTTCAGTATGACACCTGAAGAGTTGAGGCATCTTCAACTTAATGCACTATAGATGCTAAAAAAAGTTCAGCATGACAACTGTGGGGGAGTATAGAGAGTTTCGAAAGAGGTCTACTAATATTGGTGTATTTTAGAGCAGCTTTTCCTTAAGCTGGCACTTATGGGCGAAAGCAGGGAATCTCTAGAAAATACGTTTCTTCTCCGAAATGCGGATTAATCGCACTGTATCCCCCTTGTAAAAAAAATCCTTCCACAAAAAAACCCCCGCTTTCGCGGGGGTCTTTAAAAGAGTTTCCTCTTTTAGCAGTACAAGTTTAGTAGACGATTTTAGCTGTCAAAGCAAACTTGTTGTTTTGTGGTCTAACTTTATGTCTTGTTTGGAATTCCGAATTCCGATGGTTGAGTCCACCACCATAAATTCCGGTATATTCAAAACCAACCACAACGTGCTTTGTTGCCAAGAAGTCAACACCGACCTTCCACAAGAAGGAGTTCAAGCGCTTTTTCTTTCTTGAGTCGTTAGATTCATCACTAGTGAATGCGCTCTTCCAACGAGCATTTTCCCAACCAAGTCCAATGAATGGCATAGCAATTTCACGCATGACATAACCCAAACGACCATAGAGGTCGAGAGAATTTTCAAGACGTATTTTATTAGCTGTTCTGACGTTACCATTCACGCGACCATCAAGAGATGTGGATCTGCCTTTTGTGTTCGCCCAATTGGCATCAAAAGCGATTCCAAGTGCCCAGTTACAGCCTATGCGATGGGTGTAACCTACACCGACACCACCATCAATACCTTTGAAGGCGCGATCGTCTCTTTTAGCATCAAAATTGTCGTTGAACCTATATTTCGCAAATCCAATGTCATACCCAATGTTGCCACCAAGGTGGAAACCCTGGAATGCCTTTGGACAGCCAGCTTGAGGCGCAGGAACACCGACAGGTACGCCTGCAGTATCAGCTAATGCCCCTTGAGCGACTGTAGCTGCTAAGATAAATCCGAGTAAATAAACTTTCTTCATGTTAATATCCTTTCTTGAAAGTTAGCAAGAATATGTATTACCATAGCCATATGACGTAAGCAGAAAAAAAAACACTTTTTTCATAAAATTTTTTAGAAAGTTGCAAAGATACAACAATGACAAAATTACGATTCGCCCCTTCTCCCACCGGCTATCTCCATTTAGGGAACATCCGAACAGCTCTTATCAACTGGCTTTTTGCCCGGTCGCACAAGGGACACTTTACCTTACGTCTAGATGATACAGACGGTGAGCGCTCTCACCAAAAATATGCTGACCAAATAAAAGAAGACCTTTTGTGGCTCGGGCTTAACATGGATGACATTGTGAGACAATCCGATCGTCTTGAGCGTTATGCCAATGCGGCAGACTCCCTCAAAGCCAAAGAAAGGCTCTACCCTTGTTATGAAACCCCAGAAGAACTCAAACTACAAAGAAAAGCTCAGCTCTCGGCGGGAAAACCTCCTCTTTACAATAGGGCGTCCCTTTCTTTAACGATAGAACAGAAAGAAAAGTACCAAGAGGAAGGCCGAAAACCTCACTGGCGATTTAAAATGGAAAAAGGTGCAATACGTTGGAACGATCTGGTCAGAGGGGAGGTCGTGTTCCAAGGAGAGCTTCTAAATGATCCGATCATCATCCGAGAGGATGGTTCTCCCCTCTTTACTTTCGCCACCGCTGTCGATGATTTTGAAATGGGAATCACCCATATTCTCCGAGGAGAAGACCACGTCACCAACACGGCTCAGCAAATCCAAATAATGGAAGCTCTTATTGATGCGCCCAACACCATCCAATTTGGCCATCTTGCGCTTATCTCGGGAGGAAAGGGGGAAGGCCTGTCTAAACGAGAAGGGAGCCTGGGGATCGTCCATCTGCGGGAAGAAGGCCTTGAACCCTTAACCGTCAATAGCCTTTTGGCAAAACTGGGGACGTCTGATCCCATAGGCCCCCATATTAGTCTTGAGGGTATATTGGCTGAGTTTGATATTCAAAAATTTGGACGTTCTACCCCGAAACTTGATCCAGAGGATCTTTGGCAAATGAATATAAAAATTCTGCATAGTCTCCCCTTTGATCAGGTTAAGGAGAGGCTGGAAGCGATGGGAATGACAGGCGTTACACCAGAATTTTGGGTTCTCATTCAAAAGAACATTACAAAATTTCGAGAGGTTAAAGAATGGTGGACAATTTGCTACGGCCACAAAGCCTTCACGGAAGACAACCAAAGCCTTTTAGAAGTTGCTGAGCATTTTTTGCCCCCGGATCCCTGGGATGAGAGCACTTTTAAAACATGGATGGATGCAGTCAAACAAGATACAGGCCTTAAGGGTAAAGAACTTTTCATGCCTCTCCGGAAGGCTCTTACAGGAAAAGAACATGGTCCCGAACTAAAAGACTTGATTCTCTTGATGGGACGGCCCAAAGTACTCAATAGACTTCAAACAGCGCGAGCGTAAAAAATGCCAATCTTTTTACATAATACTTTGAAACGTAAAAAAGAATTGTTTTCACCATTAGATCCCACAAACGTTCGATTGTATGTCTGTGGACCTACCGTTTATGATTTTGCTCATATCGGAAATGCCAGACCCTATGTGATTTTTGATGTGTTGGGCCGTCTTTTACGCGAAATCTACCCCAAGGTTACGTACGTCAGAAATATTACAGATATCGATGACAAGATCATTACGGCTTCGCGTAAAAATGGAGAAGAGATCTCTGCTCTTACACAAAGAACAACTCAGTATTTTCGCGATGATATGAAATCTCTGGGCAATATTCCCCCCGATGTAGAACCATTAGCCACGGCTCATGTTAAAGAGATGATGTCTATGATAGAATCCCTCATAGAAAAAGAATTCGCTTATGAAAGTGAAGGGCATGTTCTTTTTGCAGTCAAAAACTTTCCTCACTATGGTCAGCTTTCTCATTGCAATCATGATGAAATGATAGCGGGCGCACGCGTCGAAATCGCCCCTTATAAAAGAAATCCAGAAGATTTTATCCTCTGGAAACCCTCTGATGAAGGAATACCGGGGTGGGAAAGCCCCTGGGGAAGGGGACGGCCTGGGTGGCACATTGAATGTTCAGCCATGTCCTTAAAATATTTGGGAGAAACTTTTGACATCCATGGAGGGGGGCAAGATCTCATTTTCCCTCACCATGAAAATGAGTTGGCTCAAAGTCAGGCTTGCTTTGGCCCTCAGACTTTTGCACGGCTATGGCTGCATAACGGCATGTTAACGGTCAATGGCGAAAAAATGTCCAAATCTTTAGGAAATTTTATCACCATGCGCCAACTTCTTGAAAAAATGCCGGGAGAACTTGTTCGTTTTGTTCTTTTGTCCTCTCATTATCGACAACCTCTCGATTGGAATGACCAAACGGTTCTTCAAAGCCGCCAAAGCTTAGATCGTCTTTATAATGCTTTAAGAGGACGAATCTTAAATAGTGAGACTCGAGCCTCAGAATCTATTAAAAGTGCCCTTGAAGATGATCTAAATACCCCCTTCGCCCTATCCGCTCTTCATGAGATTGCATCTCAGCTCAATAAAACCTCTGATGAAAGTGAAAAAAATCAATTAGCCTCCCATTTAAAGGCAAGCGGTGCGTGGCTCGGTCTTTTGCAGCAAGATCCAGAAATCTGGTTTAAGGGAGATCAGGGGGTTGACGAAGTAGAAATTCTTTCTCTCATTAACCAACGAAATGATGCCCGCGCAAACAAGAATTTTGCAGAAGCCGATCGGGTACGGGATATGCTGTTAAAAATGGGAATTCTTTTAGAAGACAGTTCAAAGGGTACAACATGGAGACATGTATAAATGAGGGTTTGTGATACGCACTAATTTAACGAACTTAATCATCATTCTTGTTGAGCCGCAGCTTGCCCAAAACATTGGAGCGGTCGCGAGAGCGATGTTAAATTTTGGCCTCACGGATCTTCGTCTCGTCAATCCCCGCGATGGGTGGCCCAACCACGATGCCTTTGCATCCGCAGCAGGAGCGGATAAAGTTATTGAAAATATTCAAGTTTTTTCGACAACTGCTGCAGCCATGGGTGATTTAAATCGCGTTTTTGCGACATCTGTACGGGCGCATGATATGATAAAGTGCATTTACTCCCCCCATGCAGCGCTTGAACATCTTGTTGAGACAGCACGGCAGAACCAAAAAGTTGGCGTTTTATTCGGAGGGGAAAGATGTGGCCTCCAAAGCGAAGATATAGCCCTCTGTGAAGCCCTTATTAAAATTCCAAGTAATCCAGAATTTTCCTCCCTCAATTTAGCCCATGCTGTAGCTCTTATTGCCTATGAGTGGAGTCTGCACATAAACACTTCTCCTTCACAAATTTTTAGGACGGGCCTCACCAGCCTTGCCACAAGAGAGGATTTGGGAAAGTTTTTTATCCATTTGGAAGAAGAACTGGATCGGACGGGTTTTCTGCATCACAAAAAAAAACGCCCCGCCATGGTGCGTAATATCCGCAATATCTTTCAAAGGGCGAATCTGACCGAGCAAGAAGTGCGTTCTCTCAGGGGAATCGTCAGAAGTCTTGTCAGAGGTTCGTGATTTTTCTAAATTACCAAGAATTCTGGTAGGGCTATGACCAAAATACATGGTAAATTAAGATGTATCTCACCAGACTCCTTGAAGGAGACTTAATTTAGTAGCTCACCATCAAAAACCAGGGGCCACGG
Source organism: Alphaproteobacteria bacterium (assembly GCA_013815465.1). Lineage (GTDB taxonomy): Bacteria > Pseudomonadota > Alphaproteobacteria > UBA9655 > UBA9655 > UBA9655. The sequence goes on from JACDGE010000014.1 coordinate 40,085, forward strand.
GAAAAATGCTGGTTTTTATTGTCAATCTTATTATACGCCCATAATAACATCTACCAGGGCTAAGGCGTAGAAATAATTTTTGATTTGTGATAAGCATAAGTCAAAAGGACTAGTTATGCTTTTATCACTTTTAGAAGAACTCACAGATTTTCGTAGTTTTCATGGAAAAGAATACAAA
>JACDGE010000060.1 GCA_013815465.1 Alphaproteobacteria bacterium
CTAAGGCTCTTCAGAAATACAATTCTTATAGACCACATTTTAGCTTGGAAGGATTATCCCCTTTGCAGTATATTCATGACTCCTATTCTCAAGCCGCTTGAGTCTCATATGTACTGAACTCATACACTGTGTGAAACCCCCCTTGATTTGGAAAACAGGAAAGGTTAAAGTCTCGTCTGTGCCCGCTTGGTGGAATGGTAGACACAACAGACTTAAAATCTGTCGATCGAAAGGTCGTGCCAGTTCGAGTCTGGCAGCGGGCACCACTGAAAATAAAGAATTTTTTTTTGTTTTTTGTGCATGCGAGTGACAAGCTAAAAATACATTTTCGCCAAACTTTCGCCAATAGGAAAAATTTGGGATTCTGAGGGGCTTCTCTTTAGGGATTGGCCTAAGGCTGGGAGCGCTTAAAACATTGCACCCCAAAGAGAGCATCCCCCTCCTATTCTATTCTCTTCCGAATTTCTTTGATGCCCATTCTTTCCCTTGCTTTATAAGCTTCACCTTGGCACACTCATAGAAAATTATAATATTCCTTCAGGAGGCGGAGGAAACGGGGCTTTCTATGGAATATATTAAGGTTCTTTATCATCCTTTCCTAAAAAATGGCATCTGGGCCTTTTTAAAAGTTATTTCCCCTTTTCAGCTTCCTTTTCAAAAAATATCTAAAAAAGTTTCTGGATTTGTTGTTCGAGCTAAAAAATCTGCTTGGTTTCAGAATACTCTCCTAATTTTTTGTTTGTCTACCGTACCAATGGGTGCAGTTTTCATAAAAGATTACGTGAATGATCAGATTGAGTGGTCAAAAGCTCAACGTGCGGTGGAGACGTCGCTTATTTCTTCTACAGACAGGTATGCTCAATTTCTTGATGGCCTTAAAAATAAAATTCTTCTTGAAAAACTTTATGAGAACGATCAAGGGCTGTACCAACTTTTAGCGGATGTGAACGTTCTTAAAGCCTATGCAGCGCCTCCTCTGCAAAGCATGAGGGGACTTCAATGGATCTCACCTCACTTAAAAGCACTTGGATTGTATGGGGATGTCCATAATTTTAACCCCAAGCTATTTTTGAATTTCTTACGTATTCTAGATCAATCGCCAAATAATATTCAAATTATTAAAACAAATGAAGAAACCTTTTTTGGAATGGGAATCGCAGAAGGAAAAGAGATTAAAGGCTATCTTATTATCCCCTTTCCTCTCGAGAAAATTATGGACTCCCTCAATTTTTTAAAATTCAGCACTTTTCAATTTTCCTCTCACATAAATCTTCCCTTTTTAGGTGTGCCCCTTGAGGCATTAACCAAAACCCCTTTTTCCTATGTTCAAATTGATCGCAAAATAGGCTGGATTAACTATGGGCTCAAGAATGCAACTGCCTATAGCGTTTTTCTTTTGTTTGCTCTTATTATTCTGTTGTTCAAGAGAAAAAGCGATGCAAAAAAAGAAGCTGATGTCCTTCAATTACAAAAAAAGACGCAGTGTTTAGGTCATAACCTTCAGGCCCAACACAAGGCTGCAAACCTTATCATTGATCGATTGCATGAAGTTAATGGCAGTATTGAGGAGATTAGCAATATTCTCTTGCAAACTCATTCCCCTTCATCTGTTTTAAGTGAACAAGACAGAATAAATTTTATTCGCAAAATTTATGATACTTCTTCAGCCTTGGAGAAAAAAATAATCCAAAATAGCACCCAGGAATCTATTGATCTTAAACAAATCATCACAGGATGCCTTCAGTTTTATGGGTCTAAACTCGATGAGGCCCAGATTTATGTAGAGCACGCTTATGACATTTTTCAATCAAGTTTTATCTCTGATAGAGACGCCTTTACTCAGCTGATGTTTAATCTATTTCATAGGGCTCTTGAAAGGACTCCTGAGAAAGGAAAAATCTCGATTACAGCGACAAAACCTGAGACAGAGAAAGATGGATTTTTTATCCTCACAATTGAAGACAGTGGATATACTTTTTCTTCAGAAGAGATTAAAAAATTTAAACAACCAAACAAGCCTATATTCGATGATTATTTTGACCTTGAATGGGAGAGCATTTTAGAACTTGCACGAAATATCAACTGTCGAATTTCTGTTAAAAAAGTCTCTCTCATTGGGAATAGAATCGTTCTTACAATTCGTGAACATAAAACTGTTGATCAAGAAGCCCTTTACGAAAAATACGCCGCTGAAAACAATATTATTAGATTGTTTCCTCCCTCATGAAGATCATTCATTCTCTCATTTTTTTAATATTCCTTTTCGTGCTTTTTACCGAAACAAAAGCAGAAGCAGCAAGAGATAAAAACCCTTTAGTTAAATCTGGAGAAGGCCAGAAGAAGATCTGCAATCTTTCTGAAGGCAACAAATTTTTTACGGGCAGAGAGAGGGAAATAGAGGATATCTCTCGTGTTCTTGAGAACGCTCCTATCCTTGTTATTGAAGGGATCTCTGGGATTGGTAAAAGCCAACTTGCTAAAAGATATGCCCATTCCAATCTCAATCGCTATGAACTGGTCTGGTGGTTTGATTCTGATAAAAACATGGAGATGCAAATTGATGAGCTTTTACATGAGGTCTTTCGAAGAGAAAATAGACCGTATTATCGCCCTGCTAGTTTACAAGACCTTATAAAAAAACTAAAGCATGAGTTGGCAGATTTCAAGGCAAGCTGGCTCCTGATCTTTGATAATATTGAGGATATGGCTTCAATGAATCAATATGAACCTTTTAAAAAAGCTTTAAAAAGTAACGACACCTTTCAAAAACATGTTATTGTAACCCATAAAAAAATGAATAATATATACCCAGCTCTCATGATTGATAAATTACAAAGGAATGAATCACTTTCCTTCCTTTCAAAGATTCTTAAGGAAGAAAAGGAAGAAGATCTTAATCAATTGGCACAAGCTCTAGAGGACATTCCCCTTGCTCTTGTGCAGGCGACTAGCTACATCAAGATGAATCCTACTGTCAATATCCGGACCTATCTTGAACTCTTAAAAGAGAATCCCTTTGAATTATGGAAAGCAGAAGAAAAACTCATAAAAATGAGAGAAACCGATTTATCTTTAAATGACAATTATAATAAGTCTATGGTTGCAGCTATAAAAATTAATATAAATTTTTTTAAAGAACATTCTCCACTTGCCTATGACATTTTATGTTTTTGTTCTCTTTTTCATCACCAACATATTCCCTTTGAGGTTATTGAGGCTTGGGCATGCGGCAAACGGAACGCTTCTAAATTGAAATTTCATGAAGCGCTTTCTTTGCTGTTGAATTATATTGTATTAGAACAGGAAAAGAAAACAGAGAACAAGTCAAAACTTTTCAATCAACATGAACTTATCCAGTTAGTGACTTTAGATTCTATCAACACCGATGTAAGAAAAATAATCTTAAACGAAGCTGCAGACTATTTACTACAATCCCTCCTTATCGTTCCTGAAACTCTACAGGAACAATTTAAGGGAAATGAGCATTTTTATAACCATATAGAAAAGATATGCGATTTGGCTGAAAAATTGAGCTACAACGATAGCAAAATCAATGCTCTTAAAATTGCCATGTTGTATTCTGTGCACTTTATGCAGCATGATTTTATTCACTCGGCTCAGCTTATCAAGGATTTAAAGGATTTACCCGCACAGGATCCTATGCTCAGCCCGCTTGCTCAGTTGTGGCTCTATTCCACGATTATTAACGATCAAATATTCGAAGATTTTACTCAAGTCCAGCAATATTACTCTAAGGCCATAGAATGTTTAAAGAATATTCAAGACGAGGAAACAAAAAGAAGCTATCTCTTGCATGTAACAACCAATTTTATTGAATCCTTAAGTAATATTGGAAAACTTAAGGAAGCTATTGTCTTGTGTGACAGCCTTACGGAAGTTTTAAATTCAAGCAAAAATAAATCACAAAAAATTGCTTTCTTAGGCATAGCAGCCCATGCACGTCTAAGATATGGTCAATATAAGCAATCCCTGGCCGATCTGGATTACTGTCTTCAGACTGTAAAGGAACAAAAAAATTTAAAAAATTACATTCCTTTCTTTATGGTGACGAAGGCACATTCCTTATTTTATAATGGGGAGATAGAGAAGGCATACCAAATTGTTGAAGAATATTATCCACATCTTTTGGAAATTTTTGCATCTCCGGAGTGTGCGGTACTTGTCAATATTCAGCTGATTAGGGGCGCGTGTCTTATTGCTTTTGGAAGATTAGATGAGGCCTTACTGCTTGTTAAGCAATCCTTGCACTCTTACGAAAAATCATCTGGGTTTGAAAACGATTCTCTCAAAGGAATGGGTTACCGTATACTAGGAGAGATTTTCGAAGCTAAGGGTGAGTTCTTAAAAGCCTATACAGAGTATAAAAAAGCAGAGAATTTTTATGAAAAAATTCTTCAAGAGAAGAGCCTGGATGATTTAAGTCTTCTCTATACTCGACTCTCTATTTTAGGTGCAAAACAGGGAGATGATAGAATGCTTGAAAAATATCTTTCCTTACACATTGAAAACTTTGGTCTTACACATCCCCGCACTTTTAAGATTAAAAAATTCCTTGACGAGCGCGGCCTTTCTTCTCTTTAGCTCTTCCTCTCACGAGCATTTTTGTTTGGAGAAAAACCATTTAGCAAACTGTTCATCAATCCCATCAGATTCATTTTGAGTAGAATAGGCATAGGTTTCTTTTATAATTAAGCAAGCCTGGTCAAGAGTCAGGTTACAATCATTTGTTTCCAAAAGAGAAACAAGAGTTTTTGCAGCATCCACCAATAGCTGGGGACGCTCCACCTTGGGAGATAAATTTCCCTCTTCTTTTGTTGATTCTTTTCCTAAGAGATCTGCAATGGCACACCCGAGTACTTCCGCAATGGCTTGAAGAGTTTCTGCTTTTGGATGCTTTGTTTTCCCAAGCATAATATTTCTAACTGCACTCATTTTTAGTCCGGCAAGTTTTTCTAGATCGCTCGTCCTTAAATTTTTCTCTTGCATAAGATGCTTAAGACGCATCTGAAGGGGCGTCGCCATGTTAAAACCTCAAAATTTCATTTGCATTTCAAAACTATATCTAATTTATCTTAAAAATGGAACAAAAAACACTTGATGAGTAATTTTACTCATGATATTACAATATGAATAAGAAATGCAAGCAAAATCATCTTAATGTTCACCGATTTCTTGTGATTTCATAACACAGACAGGGGAGATAAAAAATAATGAGGAAGATACGAAAGAAAGACGACTTAGCCTATTTTTCTCATCATGCAAGAGATGTTTTTTTACACATTTTGATACTGCTCATTGGAGCGCATTCGAACTCATTGAAGCTCGTTGGAACTCATTGGAACTCATTCAAGCGCATTTATCTCTTCATAACCGATTGAAAATGCGCTTTTTTTTCTTAAAAATTTGTTGACAGCTTAAAATGAGAAGCCTTATTATAAAACAAGAAAGGATAATTTATGGCACCCACAACTCTTACGCCAGAGGAACTGTCTGAGCGTTGGAAGGTTCCTCTCGCAACATTGAATCGCTGGAGATGGACCGGAACCGGACCGGAGTTTATGAAGCTTGGGAAACACATCGTTTACCGCATCCGAGACGTTGAAAAGTTTGAAGAACAAAAAGTTCGCAGAGATACCACCTGCATTGGTTTTATCGAGAGCATTGAAAAAGGAATAATAAAAAGAGGAGTATAATATGATAAAACAACCATAAAAGGCACCTGTGATTAGTTTTCGACGACGATCACAGATGCCCACTTTTGAGAGAACCCCGAAGAGTCCTACATGTCAGGAAGTCTACCCTCAACTGTTCTTGAGGGCAAGCTTAAGATTTTAATTGTTATCAATTAGTTATAATCTCACTTTCTTCACATCGTAGAGTCTTCTCCGGGTCCGAATAGCAATAATTCGAACAAATAAGGAGAACCTGATGTTAAAAATAATTAACCCAAAGGGTCAAAAACTTCACCAATTCACAGTTGAATCCTTCCTGGATTTGCTCAAAGTTTATCAAAATTTTGAGCTCAGTCCAGAACAAAAGAAAAAGGCCACTTTTCTTATCGCCGAAAATGAGGCACACGGGATCTATAGTGGAGCCGTTCTTTATTCTGAGAATATTTCTGATGTCACAGATTGTTCAAAGGATGAAACGTATGAAGAAAAATTTTGCAACCTCTTTTCAGCCTTCCAAGGCTCGGAATTAAAATGCTGGAGAGCGAGAATTTTTTTTTGCCTTGAAACAAGCTCTACACCTGAGGGGCAGACAGGGGTAGAACTCTCCCAGAGCTTTTATCGTGATCTTTATGAAGCTTTTCTAGTCTTTGGAAATTCAAAAGACATTGAATTTATAGCCCTCACCTCATTTTCCTTTGATACGATGAATCCACCTTTCTATAAGAAATGGCCCCGCTGCATGCCGGTGAAGTTTTCCTACACTACGGATGGATTGAAGCACGGCATTTTATCTCTCAGAGGCAAAAAGTTTATGCCTGACTGGAGAAAACTGTCTTCTTTAGACACCTTAAACGGGGCTGAGGAAAGTCCTTACGGGAGGGCTGCATAATGGCATACTTCCCTCAAAAGCAAGGTAATAGCCCCTTTCCGAAGGCTGCTGTCCTGCGGGAAGAGTTCGTGGGCCTTACCCACGATCCCCTTGTTGCCATTGTCTTAAATCAGCTCTTGTATTGGACCCAACGCGTTAAAGATTTTGATCTTCATCTACAAGAGGAACAGTTTTTTAATTCTGATTGTAATGTTTCCCCTCGTCATGGGTGGATTTATAAGACCGCAAATGATCTGATTGAAGAAACCATGATCTGTGTTGACCGAACCACCATGAGGCGGTATCTCAAGTTTCTGATGGACCAGGGATGGCTTGAAGAACGCTCTCATCCAAGGAATAAATGGGACAAGACCAGCCAGTATCGCCTTAATCTACGCAAACTTCAGAAAGACCTTTTGTCTCTCGGATTTGAGCTTCCAGGGATTGAGTTATTCCTTCAAAAAGAATTTATTCACAAAAGTGATGCTGAAGATTTGAATTTCGATGTTTGCGAAATGGCGGAAACCTCGAATGGGGATTTTGCCCATTCGAAGGGGCAAAACTCCCCTACTCTCCAAAAAAGTCAAGAAAACCCGATAGTGCAAAATCCCCCTTCGAACGGTCATTCTGCCCTCTCGAAGGAGCAAATTTCCCCTTCGAATGTAACAAATTGCCCGTTGTATATACAGAGAATACAAACAGAGAATAAAAACAGAGAGCAAGCAGAGCGCACATCCGCGCGCGAGAATGCGGCTGATTCAGATGCGTCTCCTTCGGACGCGTCCGTTCCAGATGAATCTGTCCCAGACGAGTCTGTTGCCGAAGCGATGGTCAGTGTTTGGGATAAGGATGTAGGCCAAAATCTTCCGCCTGCAAATCGGCAGAAGGATCTTCAGCTCGAAGACAAGCACAAAAGTCAGCTGGCACCCCTCTTGGCGTTTCATTTCAAGAACGATATGCGGCTGTGGGAACGCTTTTGCTTACGGGTCAATGCCTCAACCTTTTTGATGGGAGGAGGCGATCGTGGGTGGTGGGTGAGCCTTGAGTGGGTTTTGAAAGATGGGAGTGTTTTTAAAGTGTTGGAGGGCAACTTCGACGGTAAGGATAGGCCTGGACAGCAGAATTCCCACTCCACAGGTTCCTACGCCTGGGACAACCTGGACCATATGCAACCCAACCCTGCAAAACAAGCCGAAAAAGCTGCGATCCTTGCATCGATTCAAGACCCAACATGGAAAGAGTGGTGCACCAAATTGGCTGAAGGGGTGCGCTTTAACGAAGCGCAAATGCTGGAGGTACCACTCTCAACGGCTGAATTGGAACAAATCGCCAATGCTCGTTTTCTGGAATGTGAAGACAAACGGTTAGTATGGATTGGAAGTTCAGACCCAAGTGTCCTCCGTGGCATTGATGGTCTCTGCCATAAAATCAACTGGGTCTTTAAAGAGAAGTATCCAGAAGCTCGAACGTTTCGAACACGCCTTGAGGCATCAATTCCCATCCATCAACCCCCAATCCCGGGAGAAACCCATGCTCAATAAAGTTATTCTTATAGGAAATATCGGTTACGACCCCGAATTTCAAACAACCCAAGATGGACGACCCCTTGCCAGGTTTTCAGTGGCAACATCTTCCACACGGAGGGATGCTTTGGGCGAATGGCACAAGCATACGGACTGGCATCGAATCGTTGTTTATAAAGAAACGACCATTCGCTGGATCACCGACACTCTCAAAAAAGGTGCCCGAGTGCGTGTAGAGGGAAAGCTCACTTACCAGCGCTGGAAAGATAAGGGAGGGCAGCATCATCGGATCTCTTACATTGTGGTTTCTGGGAGCCACGGGAAAGTCGAACAAGACCCTCCTCAAGACCCTCGGGAATCTCCATCAAACTCTACAGAAGAAATAATAGAAAATTCTGGAGATGAGGATAATTTTGAGGCCTTTAGCTCAGAAGATTCATCTTTTGAGTCCTTTCAATCAAACCAACAATTTCAACAATAAGGAGACTATTATTATGAAAAACACAAACTTAATTTTTACATCTTTTGCTATTGCAGCTGCTTTTATGTTGTGTGGCACAAGTGTTCTTGCCGTGGGAGACAGCCCGGATGCGGGCCTTAATACCAGCGTGGGGAACCTTACCCTCATTCTCAATAACAATTTGGTGCCCATTATTTTGCTTTGTGGCTGTTTGGCAGGAGCAGCTTTA
>JACDGE010000061.1 GCA_013815465.1 Alphaproteobacteria bacterium
CCGACGGACTCATGTTTACCATAAAGGGTCATGATCAGGTTAAGTACCGCATAAAGGGGCGCCCACAGTTGAGTCCAAGCTAAGATGCCACAATAGGTGAGGACGCTTCTGTATCCATTAGGAAGCAGAGCCAATATCACAATAAAAATAAAGAGGGCATAGCTCAGTGCCTCAATCACATTCTTAAACAAAGGGAGCGTTCGTGCTGCAATTTCTCCTGCGGCTGCATAGGCCGATCTTTGTTGAAGGAGTGCTTTTGTGGCCGCGTAATTAGAAGCCGATCCTAACTCAGAAAGCTTGTTGTTGCTTGACTCCTCAATTGCATTGATCATCATTTCTTGCTTTAAAAGATCGGTTGCAGAATTGGCGATGGCCATCGCCCCCGACAAAAGCTTGGCGCTTCCCATAAGCTCTGTATTGAAGGTGTTTAAGGTCAGCGTCCTGTTGTTAACGCGGGTTCCATAAATCTCTGTTGCTCGTTTGATTTGAGCGGTCCAAAGTTTGTTGAGCTCTGTTGCCCCCACCTTGCAGGTCACGACACTCCCCGGCTCATTACCTGGCTTATAAAGAAATCCAAGAACAGGTGAAGCATTGTCCACCACCATCGTCCAAATGTCCGGAGTATTCTGCAGATCATTGAGCGTGTATTTATGGCCAATCATGGCATCATAAACCACACACTGGTTTACAAAGCGTTCCATGTTGCCCTTGAAAGTAGGATCCACGATTCGGAACTGACCAACTTGGCTCATCAGGCTTGAGGCAAACACCGTCCCTGTCTGGTGATAGGGCATATAATCAGGCAATGTAAAGACCGATTCAAACTGTTCCGTAATAGATTTACCCACCTGACTTACGGTAGACGCAAATATCCCCAACGCAAGGGGCACATTGTCAACTTTTGATCTCGTATTACAAAGAGGGTCATGGATCCAAATCGTGGTTTTGGGTAAAAACAAAAGATTTGTTGCAACCACAACCCATAAGAACCATTTAAACCCCTCAATGACTTGGGCTTTAACCAGCATTAAGACCACCACATATACGGATCCCACCATGAGCCCTACCCGTATGAGGGACATCACAAGGCCTGTGTGATCTGTCTTAAACAAAGCCGCAATGCCGTTAAAGACAAGGGTGAAAAGCTCGCCGCCGCCGTAGGTGGTGATGACGTGATTCATTTCACAGTTCCCTGTTGCGAGGAAATAAACATATTCTGCAACTTCCGCTCAATAGCTTGAGTGCGTTCAATGGCGTCCAGCGTGGTCGACATTTGCTCAAAGAGCGCCGTTCTCTGGGCGAACAACAGCTTTCGAGAGCCCGCAATGCCTGCTCTGAGTTCTTCAATTTTAGCATCACTGATTTGGACTTTTTGCAGCTGCGTCACGCTATCCCAAACGATGGACATGACCTCATCCAAGTATTGGAGGAGAATATCGTGAGCAATGGCCTCGCTAAAGTTGGTGATACTCAAAGGACTGCCCCCCTCTCTAAAAGCCACTTCAACCGCTATGATCTTTAAAACAGGAATCATTGTGGAGTTCACGAAACCCCGTTCTTCCACGGAGAGAGCCCCATCAACGCGGACCTTTTGAGAAATAGATTGCAATAAACTTTGAACCTTTCCATGTAAGGCTTTTGCTTCCGGCAGGGTTATGGTTTGAAAGGTTGGGCTTAAGCATTTATCCGCATTTGTGTCGTCGCATTTATAAATCTCAATGGGAATGAGCCCTTGAATTAGAGCCGACAGCAAAGTAGAGTCCCCGCTTTTTGAGGGCAGGACAATGGCTTCAACTCGCTCGTTTACGCGCCGAGAGACAATGGTGCCTGAGATGGTCATAAAGAATTCAGCCAACTGAACGTCTTGACTCAAAAACGCATTCTTTTGAATGGCCTTCCAAGCAATGTTAAACTCATCGCCTAGAACATCTTTAAAGTCTTGAGTTTGTGCCTTTCGATCCAACGTAGCGTTCATTTGCTGTTCCGCTCCGCACTTCTGATGGCTTTGTGCCCAATCTGTTGCGAGCCCAAGATCTTTACTCATGGCATTGCACAGCAATTGTGAAGATGCATTCGATTGGGGCCAGGCCCCTCCCACTAAAGTCGCTGCTGCCTCACAAGAATTAATGTTTTGATTGGTCATGGCTTGGACTTTTGCAGACAAATCATCAAGAACGCTTTTAATTTGAGGTGTCACGGTCGCAAGCGCCAAGTTGAAAGCGTACCCTCCTGCATTGCTGCCAATGTTGCGCAAAAGCTGAGTAAAAGCTTGCGCATTAATAAAGCTGAATCCCCCCATAAAGAGATCTATTCCTCCACAGCCCGCACGGTAGTGGGGCATTTGCAAAGAAAAAAGTTCCGCATTATTGACTTTTGAACGACCAAACACACTGCCGCCTGTATAAAATCCGCCTGTCTGGTCTTGGTATCCTCCCGCCGTTGTGACGTTATTTGACATGCCCAACACGCCAAAGGCTTTTTCTAAGTTGTCTTGCATGCCCGCATAGAGGGGACATGTTGAAAGGAGTAAACACACTAGGATTTTCTTCATTTTTGACCTCCTGAGCCTTGTAAGATAAATTCTCTTGGGGGTGATCCCCTTTGCGACGGGTCTCCTGGAATTCGTGTTAACATCTCCACCCTGTTTTCAATTTCACTTTCTGAAGTTAGGCCATAAGCAAGGGGAATCAACTGGCCCGACTTTGGATGAATGGCGATAAGAGCCGGCACATGGGCAATTTGCAGGCGCTCAGCAATTCCATTGTTTTGTTTAGCATTTGGAAACACCGATAAAGTTCCCCCATCCAAAGAAATGGGCAAAACGGACCACCCATACTTTTGCGCAAAGCGCTTTACGATGGGGGCAAAATGGTGGCAATATGAACAATTCTTTCGGAAGAAAAAGAAGAGGCCATATTCTGACGCTAGGCGCATGATGCGTTTTTCAAGTTTATTGTGTTGTTCCTTGTAATAAACATGGCGAGCATTTTGATCGACGGGATGGGTTAACGTTTCGTCCAACGCGGGCGTTGTCATCACGACCTGTTTCCACATTTCAGAAAACTTTTGGCTTTGATCCATCAGGGCTTTTTGGGCGATGATATAGGCTATGATATTATCCCTACTTGGTTCAACAATAGCTGCATGGAGTTTTGTCTCAAGAGTTTTCCGTTGGGCCTCTATGGCTTGTGTGGGAGATAGAAAGTTGGGAGAAGACCGAACCGCTTCTTCAACTTTGTCCTCCTGAGGTGAGTCTCGGTACCAATGCCACCCTTCAGCTTTTCTCTCAAAAAAGGAGGATGAGGTTTTAGTTGCTTGCTGAGCTTTGAGAGGAAAAGAATAACTCAGTAAAACCAAAAACAACGCTGCACCAAGAGATCCTAACTCTTTTAACGACAAGGATTTTTTCTGATTTCTGTAATACTGATACACTGCAACACTGCGGATCATGCTCCACCTGCTCTCTGGTTTGGTTGCTGTTTTGCATTTGGCACCATGCCGCCCTTGATAACTTCTAATCGTTCGCCAACTTGTCTGCTGATATCGCCCATTTTTCCAGGTTTGAAGTTTTTCATAATATCTTCAAAAGCTTCTCGAAGATCGAGTTTGGAGAAGTCAATTCGTTGAATTTCACTGATGGTGAAGCCTCGGCAAAGGGGATGTTTAGGTTTTCCCCAACCCATCCCTATTTGAGCACGTCCCTGTTCTTGAAACGCTTTAAGGAGTTTTGAACTAAAACAGCAATAGCTGGTTTTTTTCTTGACGCATTGACCCAAAACCTTCTTATCACAATAAGTCCCCACAAAATGACAGAGACCGAGCTTTCTTCGTTTGTTCAGGAGCTTCTCTTTTGCATTACACGAAGCAAGACCCATGTCGTTTCCCCAACCTTTTCCAGATCCACAGCAGTCCTTAAAACTGACAATATATTTGGAACACCGGTTATCTTCTCCTTTAAAAAGAAAGCCATTTTGAAGGTTCCCCTGCATTTCTTTGAGGATGCTCAGCTGAGCCACACTCGACATCAGTTCATCATTATTTTCCCAACTTTGATCTCTGCAATTACCATCCATACAGAAAGGGGTGTTTCCTCCCACTATTTGAAAAATCGTGCGAGGGGCATCTTTACATTGATAGGTTTGCTGGTAAACAACACAAACGTTGCCGACATATTGTTTGCAGGTTGAATTGATCTGAGCACATCCCCGAGCCCTTAAAGCACCGCAATCGTCTTTTGCTGGATAAGAACACGCATAAGTCATCGTTTCCTGCCAACAATTTCGTGTAATGGGAATATCATTGATAATTCGGGTCTGATGGGGGGCCGTACAGATGCGAGAGACGTAACCACAAAGACCACTATCCACCCGCTCTTCTAATCGAGCACAATTATCGCTCCACTCATCGGGCAATACTTCATAAGAATCTTCCTCAAAATCGATGATTATACGAGGATATAAGTCATATTTCGTCCCGTGGTCATTAGAATCCACGTAACCACTCCTCGATACGCGGAGCCTGTTTGAACGTTTGCGCTTCGTCATTTTAAAGTTTACGGCGACAATTTGAGAAGCGACAAAGGGGGTAGAGGCAAGGGACACATGCCCGGCCGTTAATTGTCCCCCAAGTTCTTGCATACATGCAAGATATGCGGCTGTAACGTCTGAATTTTGTTGTCTGTCGGCATTCATGACGCCCTGCCTCAAGGCCGTACATGCTAAGTAATGGCCATGTTTTCTCGCTTTTCGTGTCTTCCAGTAGCGAAACTGTCCTTCCCATGTCTTCTTCACCTTGGTTTTGATGACCCTGACAGTCAGCTCGCGTGCGCAAGATTCAAGTGAGTCCTCGCCTGATTCTTCGCAAACGACGGTTTCTGTTTTACCGCCTTGCTGAACTTCCACGACTTGTGTGCCTTTGCCTCCAATTACTTCCAAAGGATTCGCCATAACCTCATTCGATCCTTTGATAAGAGGATCGGTTACGGGATCAATCTTCACTTGCGGACGAGCGTCACTGCTTTGATAGATCATTTGTGCGGCAGGATCCGAATTTACGGCACCTTGAGCCTGCCCATCAAGAACCGTGTCTTTATAATTCGCTTCCTTTGAGATGCCTTCATAAAAAGGATGCCCTCCAGCCTCTTGCTTTTTCGCCGTCATCTGATCAAAAAGAGATTGAGCGGTCAGGTCTCCTTGTTGGAGGTTGTGCCAGGAGTTCGCTTTTACTGGCAAGGAAAAGAGAATCAGCAACAAAAAGAAGAAAGAAAATACGAAAGCAAGATAGATCATTAAGACGAAGAATTCTCTTTTCCAGTTTTTCATTTCAAAACTCCTCTCTTCAAAAGGGTTTGAGCTTCTCGCTTGAGATCACCCTCTTTGGCAAAGCTCTCCAAAACGTATTGAACACTGACGTGGCCTTGGAGCTTATCATGAACCGGGGCCCATTTAATGGGAGTTTGAATGCGTTCCTGAGATTGCAATGAAAATGGCTTTGCCAGGATATAAGTGGGAACAGCCGTAATATGAAACAGCGAATACAATTCAGGATCAATAAGAACACCTAGTCCCGTTTTTGTGATGATCTTCTGCAAACTTTGAGCTGTTTTCTTGTAGCTGCCCTCTTTAAATCCTCTCAAAACAAGGGTCGCCCCAAATCGTTTTGCCTCCTGAGCAGGGTTTAAAAGGGCTTTCTCGCCTAAAGAAAAGGAAACAAAGATGTAGAGACTCGTCTCGGAGAGACTCGTCTCAAGGAGACTTGCCTCTGAGAGGGTTCCTAGAGGTTCCGTCTTTGAAACAGTAGAGAGGTTTTGAGAATTGGACGCTTTATTCTGAAGTAACACAGTGTCTCGGAATTCTTTATCCTGTAGAAGTGCTTCCACCTTTTGAAGGGATTCTTGTTGTAACAGCTTAAACGTGCTTTCATTAGACACTATATTTTGAGATAAGCCTCCCTTACGGGCAAGTTCTTCAACCGGACTCGTTTGGAGACTCGTCTGTGAGCAAGCCCTGCAGCGTGCCTTTTGGCTCCCTATGCTTGCAGAAACCTCATAACTCATTGAAAAAACAATAAAAATTACAAAACGCAACAATTTCTTTTCCTCCAAATTAGATATCCAAAATCTTCACCTTTATAGGGAAACTCACGGCCCATGCCCCAGATGACTTCTGTGCGACCGAGAGGATTACATGCCATGGGTCCGCGGGTTGTGGGGCGGGGGTAAGTCATCTGAGTCTTGTATTGGGTCTTCTTGATGACAGGCATGGGGTATTTCTGACAAAGAGCGTGACTCCCGCTCGTACCCCATAATAGAAGATCTCGATGGAGCTTGGCCATCATGCGTTGGGTAAGCAAAAGACTCGCTTGGACACCACCGATGTGAGCTGTGCTATTGCCCGTAAAAGGGTAAAGACTCCCCTGGCATCCTCCACACCAAAAGAGAGCATCATTTGGAAAGCCTGAAGATGCTGCTGCACAATCTGCACTACAAGCGGCTTGAGCAAGTGGGTTTCCAAAGAGCACCGCCTCTGGATTCAAGATGAAGGAGAGCTCATCCGCATTCCACAATGGATCCAATTCTGTAATATAGGCCACATCAAAACTTTGATGCTCAAGACACAGAAAATCCACCAGCAGCTCAAGCCAATAAATGACCGGATAAACATACCAATGTACCTGATAAAAACTGCTTTTTGTTGTGCCCGTTCCTTTTTGTCCATGCACGCCATAGCCAACCGTGCTTTTACTTAATTGAAGTCCTCCCAAATTGACCATGCAAAAAGGCGTGCGCGTCACATCCACCAATCGAGACGGCTCCCAAAATCCGACGGGAACGCCTGGAGTGGGTATGCCATTTCTTGGGCAAATGCAAGGAATTTGAGTCGGATTATGCGTGTCTTCTCTCCCACTTCTGCTGATATTCACAGGACCAATTGAGATGGGAAAAAGACACGACCAACAAATGTCTGTAATTGGATTTACAAATCTTCCAGAACATGTTGTACTTTGTGCGGGAGTTATAAAAAACATCATAAAAACAAAACTCAGGAGGCAACAGTGTATGCACAATTTCATTATGACATGTTTCAAAACTATTTTTTTCGCATTTCCCCCAATGGTGATTGGTTCTTTTAAAGCCTGCGCTTTTAAAGCGACGGCAGATCTACCCCTTCCCCTGGCAAGTATTGATGAGCTTTCGACAGCAGGAACACGAGAGTTATTACTGACTGGTGATAGTATTATGTTGATGGGTTTCCTACTTTGGATCGCATATATCGTTTTTTGCTTTCCTAAAAATACGTTTAAAAAGTTGTAAGCTATCATCGCTCCCCCTCTACACTCAACTCCCTAGAGGAGGGCAAGACGATTTCTTCAATCTTTAAGTGCAGATTAACTTGGCTTACAAATGCAGGCACGTGGCTTATGCCAAGCTTTTGAATCAAAGTTCCACCCTGGTCAAAATAGACAGGTATTTCGAGTTCTTCTGATAGTTTGAGGGGAGTTCCTCTCACAAGAATAAGCCTTGTAGGCTTTATTTCTGTATTTTTAGCGAGTTGGTCTTTGACCCAATTCAGCTGTTCCTCATCATCTCCATCAAAGAACACCAAATTCTGAGAAAGGCTTATGTTTTCAAGGGGATTGACCTTTGTACCTTTTTTAGCAAAAACACGATCCTCATGGTCAGAAAGGTCTTGCTTCACAATATAGCTGGGATCATAGGTAAAGGTACGTGACGAAGTTGTTCTCGTAATACCCTCAACGGGCTTGGGTCTTTCAACAGAAGCGCGGGCCTTTTCCTGTAACTCAACATTACGCTTCTTCAGCTCTCCACTATCTTCCATAACCTTCAGCTTTTGCTGAATGATTTCGATGGGATCGATCTCTTCGATGGGGGCAATAGCGCCATGGACGCCGAGGTCTTTTGCCTGGGCAGTATTTAGTATCCAGCTCTGCCTAAGGCAGTAATCAGTGATCAGAAAGGCAAAGAAAAAACAGATATGCTTCAGGGTACTCCCCAGAAACCTATGAGATGCAGCTGTTGCAACAACTCTTCTTATGAGTAACGACATAGTAACCTCCTGATTTTTCTTTATTTTTGAAAAGTGACTTTTTAAGCATGAGCTGCCCCCTGTTCAGATTCTGCAGGAGGCACAGGAACAAGCATGCATCCTAACTCTTGCGCGCGTTTTTGCAGACTTTTAAGGACACGTTCTTTGTATTGGGTCTCATAGTACTGAAGCCCGGCTTCTACATATTCCGTCCCTTTAGTAAGCATCGAGTAAAAGATGACAGCAATTTTACGAGCCGTAGCTGTAACTGCCTTTGGAGCTCCATGTTTAGCTTTTATCCGCCTTAAAAAAGCTCCTAATGCTGTTTTGCTGTTATATAAAGAAAAAGCCGCCAGGCGAAAGCACTCAGCAGCACGGCTTGAAGACGTTTTTGTCCTTGAGCTTAATTGTTTTCCTCCTGAAACTTTGTTCTCAGGACTTAACCCTAACCAAGATGTAAAATGTTTTTCTGATTTCCATTTCTGCATATCTGTTCCAACTTCACTCAGAATTTTGACCGCTAGGTTGGCTTCAATCCCAGGGACTTTTGTAATATCTACACCATTAAG